>NZ_JARRIB010000005.1 GCF_041647995.1 Pyrococcus kukulkanii | reverse complement strand
CGATGGGCAGCCAAACGGAAAAGGGGAGGAGCACTGGGACGAGGTGAGGGTGGAAGTGAGGCCTATGAATGGGACAGAGTTAAAACAAGTAGGCTTTGAATGCAACGATCCTGAATTTCACTGGGAGGACATAGAGTACAAGGCCATGTTAGTGTGCAGGGCGTTTATCTATAATCCTGCGCAGGAAGCTGTCTCTTTGAACTCAGTTAGCGTCAAGGAGTGGCATACCGACAACTCAGAGTTCATGAGCTCTCTTGATTCCTCATGGACGGTTGAGTATCCAGAGGTAATACAGGGTTCTAAAACTGCTACGATAGTCTTCAAAAATACAGCGCACACAGGACTCATAACTCTTGAAAAAGACCTGTTTGGAGCTCATGTCTTGATATCGCTGAGGTACGTAATATCTCCACAGAATGGAAACGACATTATATTCACGGGCACTGACACAGTAAACATAAAGCAGGATAATAAGGACGTGACAGTAGACGTTGGGACTAACTTGGCCCTTATAGGGCTTGATGTTAAGGCCGGAATAACCATAATAAGGCTGGTGCGCAGTAGAGAAACAATGAAGGCCCTCAAAAGCGCTTGGCCCTACGTGGTGAGCTTCTTCAGGTGGGCATGGCCAAAACTCGATAGCTGACGGGGTGATGGAAGATGTTAAGTGAAAAGCTCTTAGTCCTCCTCTTTTTCGTCTTTTCCATTATTTACGGGAGGTTTATTTACGTAGGAAAAACAATAAAAGGCATTAGAGTATCTCTCACGTTTCTCTTAACTCTGTACATAGCAGGAAAAGTGCTTTTGGAGTCCGATACTGGTTTTTGGGGTTTACTGGTGCCCGTTTTGGTGTTCTACCTGACGGCCATCAGTTACTATTCGTACCTCGAAGTTACAGGACGCCTAGATTCATTTCTTGAGGGGAGAAAAAAGAGAAAGTGGGGCTTAAGTGATGCCCTTGCCCTTGTGGTCCTCATTTTACTGTTCGAAGTCATTCCACTTGTGGCAGTATACTTAGCTACCCGGAGCCTTTTTCTATCTATCGTAGTGGGATTTGGGTCTGGCCTTTTCCTCTTCACTCTGCCTGAGATTGATAGAGGCCTCTTTAGGCAGGTTTTTAACATTTACACAATTATTACAGTCATAATAGCTGTGACGCTTGCCTTGGGGGTATACGTATAAGGGTGGGGGAAATATGAGAGTTAAAAGCTTAGACTTGTAGTTTGCCTTTATTTTTTATCTAAAAGGTAGAATCAGGGATATCGCAGTGCTAGACGACTACTCAACTGAGGCTGGAGAGCATGGGTGGATCGTTTATCTTTATGAAAAGATAGCCAACAATAGGTTTGTGCGGAGGGACAGTGCAGATGGGATTGTTGAGGTAAGTGAGGAAAATGAAGTGATATTGGGTAAGCTTGTTGTGGGAAATAGGGAAGGTAGTGAAGTAACGTTTGATGTTTATTGTGGAGAACAGGGGGCAGGAGATCGTTTATTATCCAGTTGTTAGGGTTTATTATTCCTATGAAGCCCCAGATAGAGAATTCGGCAAGCCAATACTTGTCTTTGAGAGACAACCTAAGGAGTTGTTTCCGGGAGAAACTTACAAGGATTGGTTTAAAATGACACTAACAAACCCAGGAAAGCATCATTTCACCCTTTATGTCAATGGTAAGTGGGAAGACGAGGAGACGATAACAACAACATCAAAGGCAAACATAGAGGCATGGATGGAATGTGCTCCAGAATTAGTTAGTGAGGACGTGGATTCAGTGACCTGCAAGGTTAACGTTAAGAATTCCGGCAGTGCTTCAGCGGAGGTTTGGGTAACAAATATTTATTTTGCTGGAGGGGAAGTATATGACAGGAGTAGCGATAACAATCTAGTAAATCCAAATCCGAGCAGTCTAAGCTTAGACCCCAGCTCTTCAGGAGCATTCACGTTCACAATTCCAATTAATGATGAATTGCAGGAGAGGATTCCGGTGGATTTAAGTAACATAAACCCCGGAACACCAATAGCAATCAAGGCATACATAAACCAACTAAAAGAACCAGTAATGAGCGTGATAGAAATGAACCCAATAGATCTTGGAGATTTTTCATTGCCAGAAAAAGAAATCGCAAGTGGTATTGGGGGTGGAATAGCAGGAGCTTTAACATACCTTATAACGAATGAAGGAGCTACCCTCGCAGAAGCTCTTACAGCTGCTGGAATGGGGGCTTTGAGTGCATATGTTTCTTTAGGCTCCATTCTTGGATTTTGGATTTACTTAGCCTATGAAGGTACCAAGCCGGTACCTTCAAGCGATCTTGGAGACAATAATTTAATAGTGGGTGATGAGTCATGAGGCTTAAAATCCCTAAAACTCTTCTTAAGTGGCTTATTATCCTTTATATTTTTGTATGGTTTATTGCAATGATAAATACAGACGGATTCAGAAATACAAGTATCCCTGAAGTATTATTTAGGGTCCACTTTATCTTCCTCATATTTGCTGGACTGATAATAGTTGCATATCTGCTAACACCAGTTGATTAAGAAGGCAGATTTAATTTCAAACTTTAATTTCAAAACAAGCGAACGCTCAAAACTACACTAACAATTTACAAGTTATTTCTGGATAATTATGATGGGAAGCCAAACGGGAAGAGCGAAGAACGCTGGAGTAAAGTTCACAATTCCAATTAATCCTAGAACACCAATAGCAATCAAAGCGTACTTAAACCAGCTGGAGGAGCCAGTGATGTATGTTGTGCACATTAATCAGATGAATCGACTAAAAGAACCCTCTCAGTGAGGATTATACCTAACGTCTTCTTGCCATTAATCTTTATTTTGGCTTTATGAAATTGGCTTATTGGTTGGAGATTCCAAGTAACCCAGGAGATCGCAATATTAATATTTCTATTATCAGTAGATAACTTCAACCCCAAAATATATATAAAATCTAAAGTCATCAATATAGTAAGCTACTTAATTACGACAAATAGTCCCAAGGACGGCATGGGGGAGTTATCATGAAAATTCGTCGGTGCTACGAATTCTCCTTTCGTTGTATTCTGCAGACTTATGCCATTTCCGTCCTCCTTCTATCTCCTTATAGATTTCGAGGGATTGTCGGGTCTAGCTATCCTCGCACTCTTGCTCATATTATTCATAGTAACCATACTCTTCATGTACCTCTGGGCATTGCTATATCCCGCGGAGGATTTCATTGCTCTAGAAAGGGAAGAAAGAAGGAGGTAATAGACTATGAACCTTGAAGAACTTCCCGTCTTCCTTTTACTTCTTATTCCAATGTTACTATTAGTTTTCGTGCTAGTGTACTTTGCTACATTTAGTATCCTTGAGGAGAAAAAGCTTAACTCTTTATTAAATACATACCTCAGTTTGCCCTATTTTCTCCTATTCTGGACTACGACAATGAAAGAAACAAAAAGTAGCCTATTTGGTTGGCTTATGATCTTTGGATTTATATTACTTACCGAGAACTTTAGACCTATTCACTTGGTCAATGGATTAACTCTTGGAGCACTAATGCACTTAACATTTTCATCTAAAATAGTCCTAGTGAACTTAGCATTATATCTGATTGTACAGCTTACGGCCAAGTGGAGAGAGAATGTAATGACTTACGTTCTATTATTCTGGGGTGGGATGTTACTGGCATTCATAGGTTCGCGTATCCAAATCTTGGGAGTTTTAGCTTTTGGCACCATACATCTCCTTGGAGCGTTAAAGCTCGTAAGGGCAGTAAATCACCAAGTTTAGTTTAAGACATCCTAAACGGATGAAGATGTTTAAAAACTTTAACATATAAGCTTCAAACATGGAAGACGTAGCCAGACCGGAAGAGAGCATGAGAAGAAAAATCCCCATATCCCTTGTGACTATTAGAAAAGCTAGGTTATTCGATATTCCTTATATAATGGAAATTGAGCGGCTGTCGTTTAGGGAAAAATACCCTAGAGGATTGTTCCTCACTTTCATGGAGGCAAATCCTGAAACTTTCTTAGTTGCCGAATACAATGCCAAGGTCATTGGTTACGTAATGGAGTACCTCAAGCCCGACATGGAAGGGCACATAATGAGCATAGCCGTTCATCCTGATTATAGGGGAAACGGGATTGGGAAGGCTTTGATGGTAGCCGTTATCGACAGGCTCTTTAAAAGGGGGGCAAGGTGGATTGGGCTCGAGGTTAGGGTTAGCAATGAGAGGGCGATAAACCTCTACAGAAAGCTTGGCTTTAAGATAGTTAAGAGGATTATAAGCTATTATTCGGACGGCGAGGATGCCTATTACATGATCCTAAGGCCGGAAGATTGGGAAAGGGTGAGAATGGCATGAAAAAGGTCATAGAGTTCTTCTTAAGCGGGGACAGAGTCTACAGCGAGAGGGAAAAGGCCATCAATCAGCTACATCATAACAGGGGGTATGGAGAGCTAAAGGGGAATAGGCTTTTTCTCTCCTTAATTGAGGCAGCCTACCTAACGGAGAGAGGTTGGATAAAAGTTCTCGACGGAAATAAAGAATTGAACTTCCAAGATCTAGTTGAGCTTGGAAGGAGAAAAGATGAAGATTTTGACATTAAGTACCTTGTCTACAAGGACCTTAGGGACAGGGGGTACATAGTTAAGTCAGCGTTGAAGTTTGGCTCCCACTTCAGGGTTTACAGGAAGAATGCAGAACATTCCGACTGGTTGATATGGGTTGTAAGGGAGAATCAAAAGCTTTCTCCTAATGACATCACGGCAAGGGCTAGGGTGGCTCACGGAGTAAGAAAAAGCATGATAATGGCCATTGTCGATGAGGATAATGACGTTGTTTATTACAAAGTTGAATGGACAAAGTTTTAATTTTAACAATAAGAGAAAAAAGAAGGTGTCACTTCAAGAAGCCGGTCTTCTTTCCTAAGTCCTCAAAGGCGTCAATTACAAGCTTCAGATCCTCCTTTGAGTGGGCCGCTGATGGCTCTAGCCTTATCCTTGCGGTTCCAAGTGGGACGGTTGGATAGACTATGGCCTGGGCGAAGATGTTGTACTCTTCGAACAGCCTCCTTGAGAATTCCTGGGCTAGCTTCTCATCGTACAGCATTACTGGGGTTATTGGGTGCTTGGTGTTACCCAAGTCATAGCCGAGATCCCTAAGTCCCTTCTGGAGGTAGTGCGTGTTGTCCCAGAGCTTCTTGACGAGCTCATCGCTCTTTTGGAGAATCTCAACGGCTGCAATTGCAGCTGCAACGTCTGGTGGGTTCATAGCGCTTGAGAACAGGAATGGCCTTGCCCTCTGCTTTAGGTACTCAATCGCCTCCTCGGGCCCCGCAACGTAGCCACCGATAACTCCAAAGGCCTTGCTCAGCGTACCCATCTCGAAGTCTACCCTATCATGAAGGTTGAAGTGGTCCACTATACCCCTTCCGTGGTCTCCTAAAACTCCTTCACCGTGAGCGTCATCAACGTACACTATAGCGTCGTACTGCTCGGCCAATTCAACTATCTCCGGGAGTGGAGCGAGGTCACCGTCCATTGAGAACACTCCGTCCGTGACAATTATCTTCTTCTTTTTGTCCTTGTTCTCCTCAAGCTTCTTCTTCAAATCTTCCATGTCAAGGTGCTTGTAAATAACCTTAGGAGCACCGCTCAGCCTCATTCCGTCGATAATGCTAGCGTGGTTTAGCTCTTCACTGATAAAGACTCCATCCTCTCCCTTCTTGAGGAGGGCGCTAATTGCTCCAAGGTTTGCATTGTAACCGCTCTGGAAGAGGATCGCAGCTTCCCTCTTCTTGAATTTTGCCAGCTTTTCTTCAAGCTCAACGTGGAGCTCCATGGTTCCGGCTATCGTTCTTACCGCACCTGCTCCAACACCATAGTCGAGAATGGCCCTTATTGCGGCCTCCTTAATCTTTGGATGTGCTGCTAAGCCGAGGTAGTTGTTTGAACACATGTTCAAAACTCTCTTCCCGTTCACAACGATCCACGGACCTTGGGCGCTTTGAAGGACTCTAATGGTTACATAAAGGCCCTTCTTCTTTAGTTCCTCAAGTTCTTCCCTAATCCAGTCGAGCTTGCCCATGAGGATCACCAGCTGATATTTTACATTTTATGCATATAAAAGTTTTCGACAAAATTTCAGATTTCAGAAGGTTTTTATTTTGGGTTTGGATAGAGGCAGAGGGAGATAAAGATGATAGAGAGGGTAAAGGGAACGAGGGATTTTCTTCCGGAAGAGATGGCGAAGAGAAGATGGGTGTTCGAAAGAATAAGGGAAGTTTTCGAGAGATATAACTTTAAGGAGGTTCTAACTCCAGTAATGGAGTACACTAAATTGTTTGAACTCAGGAGTGGGGAAGAGGTAGTGAAGCAGCTGTATGCGTTCAAGGATAAGGGAGGGAGGAATGTCTCTCTAAGGCCGGACATGACATCAAGCGTTGCTAGACTTTACGTCAACCAATTTCAGAATGCTCCAAAGCCCATAAAGTGGTACTATATAGCCAACATGTTCCGATATGAAGAGCCTCAGAGCGGTCGCTACAGGGAGTTTTGGCAAGCTGGGGTTGAGCTTATAGGGAGCGATAGGGTTGAGGCAGATGCCGAGGTGATTTCTCTCTTCGTCGAGAGCTACCTCTCCGTTGGTTTGAAAGACTTTACAGTGAACATTGGAGATAGAGTTTTGCTTGACGAGTTCGCAAAGATGCTCGGGGTTAAGGATGACATAGGCCTAATGAGGATAATAGATAAGAAGGACAAGCTCACCCAGGAAGAGTTCATAGATGAGCTCAAGAAGTTTGGGCTTGACGATGCTGAAGTTGAGAAAGTTCTCTCGCTTGTGGAGATAAGGGGCAGACCAGATGAAGTTTTACCGAAGGCCGAGGAGTTGTTTAAGAGCGAAAAGGCCCAGGATGAGATAAAAAAATTGTACGAGCTTGTTGATATCCTAAATGCTTATGGGGTTTCATCCTGGGTTGTGATAGATCTTGGGATTGCAAGAGGATTTGATTACTACACGAGTGTCGTCTTTGAGGCTATTGCACCCAATGAGCTTGGAATAGGATCTATTGGTGGGGGAGGAAGGTACGACAACTTAATCGAGGTGTTCGGTGGGAGGCCTACCCCGGCGACTGGCTTTGCGATAGGTGTTGAGAGGCTTATTCCGATCTTAGAATGGAAGGGGGTAATTCCCGAAATAGATCTCTCACCGGACGTGTATGTCGTTTCAGTAGGAGACACAAAGAGAGAGGCAATTTCGATAGCTTCAAGGCTTAGAAGAGAAGGTGTTAAGGTTGAAGTAGAACTCATGGGGAGGAAGCTGAGGAAGGCCCTCGACTACGCAAACAGGATTAAAGCTAAGATAACAATAATCGTTGGAAGGAAGGACTTGGAAAGGGGGGTTATAACGATTAGAGATATGGAAAGTGGAGAGCAGAGGGAGGTAAAAGTTGAAGAAGTTGCCAAGGAGGTTAAAAGGTTTTTAAAGGTCTGACTAACTTACCCAGTGTGATGAGCGCCATCCGATGCTGAAGGGTGATGACCGGATTCCTGGCTGACCTTATTTTTCTTTCCATTTGGAGGTATTTGAAACAGTGAAAAGGTAATCAAGATCATTGGAAATTAGCCGAACATGATTAACTTCGTTTAATAGGGGGGAAAGAGCCTTCATGGGTTTATTTGGACTTGGTTAAGGTTTTCATGGACATAAAGATTTGTTTTAGGTACTTAGTTGGGCTGTTTAAAGAGTTAAAAATCCCAGTCATAACCCTTAACAAAGGAAGCTAACCTTCTATGCCTTTATAGTTCCCTTAGAGAGCCTGTTCATGGAGCTTGTCTATGGGGTTTGTTAATGGCCTTAATTATGAATTTACTAAAGAAAAGAGAGGGGAGTTTCTGTACAACAGTTACTTCAAAGGAAAGCTCAGCTACTTAATCCAAGCGAGAGGGTACAGAGACGCGTTACAAAATGATGCAAGGAGATTTTAAAGCAGAGAACCGTAAGGGAGTATAGAAGGGCTCTGGCCATGCTTTTGATAAAATGAAAAGGTTAATATAAGTTAAACTAAGAGCAAATGTCCCTTTTGTATGACCCGTTAGCAGGTCCTCTAAGACCCTGGGGAAGCTAGAGCTGAGCGCGATAAAGAAAGGCTTTATTTCTCCTTTAGACATCTTTCAAGGGTTTCAAGTATCTCTTCCTCGGATTTAAATTTCATAACTATGAGTAGCAATTTTTTTGTTGTCTCGTTCCTCCTTATGGCCTTCTTTATTTTTTCTTTTATCCTTTGGGCTTCCTGGGTTTCCTCAGTTATTTCACTTAGAGCCCTCAGGAGGTTTTTGCGTGTTTCTTCTATATCTCGTAAAATGTTCTCGTAGAATGCAGAGCTTCTCCACTCTCCAAAGTTTTTGGTTGTAATAAAGTACGCCTTTCTGTCTCCGGGCTTTTTTATTCTCTGAACTAGACCAACTCCCTCGAGAACCTTCATAGCTGAGCTCACGTGCGATAGTGAGTATCCGGTCATCTCGGCTATCTCACTCAAGCTGAGAGGCTTATCGGATAAGAAGAGGGCTCCATAAATGTACCCAATGAGCTCGCTCTGCCCAAGCCTCCTCGCGGTGTTAGCGAACGTTTCCATAATTATCTTCTTGGCCTCCTCAATACCCACAAGTGACCACCATAACACTTTTAAATTTCTGAAATTATAAAACTTTCGAAAATTTCCAAAAGTTTGGTGGTTAACATGCTGAGGAAGATCGCGAGGGTGATAGTTGCGTACAGGCACTCGCTCGCGATAATAACATTATTCCTTCTAATTCTATCGGCTTATGGCTTAACTCAGCTTAGGTTTGAGAGTGATCTTTCTAAGCAACTTCCTGAAGATTTGGAGGCCGTGAAAAGCTATTTCATCTTGCAGAATGAGTTTGGAACTGGGGATTCTGCTCTTATATACGTAAAGATAAAGTCCACTGAAGAAGTTTCGGACATAAGGGATCCTAAGTTAATAGAGGCAATGTACAATTTGGAACAGGAGCTGAAGCAGAGGGAGTACGTTACTGATACTTTCAGCATCGCTGACCTCTGCGTTCAAATCCTGGGAAGGCTCCCAAAGAACAGGGAGGAGGTAAACTTTGTTCTCAATGTTCTTCCTGAAAATGCTAGAAAAGGGCTAGTGAGTGGAGATTACTCCTCAACAATTATCATAGTTAACATAAACAGGGAGAGAAACCAGAAAGCCCTCGTCAGAGTCTACAACGACATGGAGGGATATGTAAAGAGGTCAAACTTTCCCCATGGAGTAGATGTGGTTCTCACTGGGGATCTCGGGATAACGTACAAAGTTCTTGAAATGCTTCAAAATGACATGAATAGGACGATGGCCGTTGCTGGAATAATAGTAGTACTAATTTTGTTGTACTTCTATAAATCCCCAATTAGAATGCTTGTCCCACTGATTCCTTTAATATTTGGTGTTGTAATGACTTTGGGCTTCATGGGTCTCTTGGGGATTCCTCTGGATATCGCCACTAGCACAGTCGGTGCTATGATAATAGGTATGGGTATTGATTACGGTGTTCACATCACGAACAGATACTATGAGGAGAGGGCCAAGGGAGAACCTCCAGAAATAGCTGCGGAGGAGGCTATAGCTGAGACCGGAAAGGCCTTGTTGGGTGCGGCCCTCACGACCATAGCTGGATTTCTTGCATTATCAATTTCAACGCTTCCATCACTCAAGAGGCTCAGCATAACCCTAGTTATGGGTCTTGGCCTTACCGCTTTAAATGCCGTCATAGTAACACCAGCTCTTGCGATACTTGAGGAGGACTTCAGGAGGGTGGTTCTGAAGAAGGAGGAGATAATATCCATAGGTGGAGGAGAAGGAAAAATAGCCTTCATCTTTAGCAAGTGGGGAGGGTGCATTAAGAGGTTTCCCTGGGGTGCTTTACTGGTAGCCTTAATAATTTCTGGAGTCTCATTTTATGGGCTAACAAAAGTCACAACAGAGGTCAGGCTCGAAAAAATGATTCCAATGGATCTTCCCGAGATAAAGGCTCTTGCAGACATAAGATCGGAATTTGGGGGTCAAGACGAAGTCAACATTTTAATAAGGGCTGAGGATGTAAGGGATCCTACCCTCGTCAGGGCAATATTGCGATTCGAACGAGAAGTTAAGGCGGACTCCCATACGAATAATGTCTTCTCTGCGGAAAGCATAGCCGATGAGGTGTTGCAAAAGTATGGCTACATACCCCAGGACAAAGAGAAGATAAGCGAGGCATTGAAAGATTCTTCCCTAGTTTCTTCGGATTACTCGATGACGATTGTGAAATTTAAAGGTAACTTCATGGGTGTAACGCAGAGGAAGTTTAACAGAATAATGGAATATTTTGAGGAACAAATAAAGCAGGCTAACTTCCCACCAAGCACCAGGGTTGAACTTGCCGGGAGTGCGTATTTGAATTACGTTCTTGGTGATCTTGTGGACAAGGAGATCGGAAGGATATCGACAATAGGAACCATTATAGTTGTTCTCGTTGTATTTCTCATCTTTAGAAGGCCCACAGTTGCAGTAGCCATGATAATGCCAATGTTCCTTGGAGCTTTATGGACGATAGGATACATGGGACTAGCAGGAATCCCGTTCTCTCAAACCTTAGCTGGTGTTGTATCTATGATAGTGGGGCTTGGGGTTGATTATGGGATGCACATAACTCACAGATTCTTAGAAGAGTTAAGGGAGGGTAATAAAACGCCGATAATAACTGCGATGGAGAGCGTTGGTCCTGGCATTTTGGTGGGTGCGTTGACAACCGCGGGTGGATTCCTCGCTTTGTTAACTGCCCAACTTACTGCGATTCATGACTTTGGTAAAGTTCTTGCGGTTGGAATATTCGCTTCAATGTTTTCCGCTTATCTCGTAACTCCAGCTATATTGCAACTTGAATTTGGTAGAAAACTAGGGAGGGATGAAAGATGAAAGAGGGTAAGCTAATTGCTATTTTGATGATAATAGCCATGCTAATTACCCCGGGTTGGGCTCAAGGTCCTGAGCTACTGTTCGAGGGGTACGTGGATAAAGGAGACTATCTCTTGGTTGGTCCACTCACGGTTATTGTGAAGGACGTTGTATACGATATCAATGACAGAGAGTGGAAAGTTTTGTTTATAGTCCTCGATGAAGACATGAACCCGATTGGTCCAAATTTAACGAAGATATACGTGCCAGATCCTGGAAAAGTTCAGCAACTCCTTGCAAATCAAACTTTCCTAAGAGCCATGGCGGAGACCTTGGGTTATGATCCAGATAACCCAATCGAATATGTCAAGTTTTTGAGATGGTTGTCCTCTGCATCCCAAATGGAAGTTTGGAACGCTATAGTTAAAACTATTGAAGAGCATCCAGAGCTAGGGATCTCGCTAAATGACATAGCTAAGCCAATATTAGTACCAAACGCTAGGCCTGTGGGTGTAAATGAGACAGTAAAGATTGAGTATCATGGCGAAACTCTCTACATCACTCCCCTCTTCGTTTACCCGAATGGGGCCAAAATTAGCATAAGTGGCCCGATAAAATGGAGAGTCTCTATGGTTCAGGGTTTACTCCTTTCAAAAATAGAAGTTAAAGGAACGGTACGTCCAGGTGAAATATTCTATGTGAACGTTCACCTAAAGAATATAGGATCCAGACGAGTAAGATTCGTGACCGTGATGCTATCTCCAACTCCCCTAATCCCAGAGGTCACTAGCAGGGAGGAAAGTGCTGTTTCAGTGCTACCTCAAACACTTGCTCAGACTGGAGTGGCTCAGGGTAGCCTATATCCATTGGGAACTACGATGAAATTTATTGACTACATTGAACCTGGGGAGGATAAGGTGATAACATTTAGCTACAAGGCGAACGAGAACGCTAGGCCTGGAGACTATCCCCTGTACTTAACCGTAGTTTACTTCTCCTATACAACAGGGGAGAACTTGGAACAGAGGGTGCTCTATGATTCCACGGCAGTTACGATAGCAAGGGATTACGAGGCAACGTTTATCGTTGAGAATCAATCAATCCCCAAGGTAGTTTATCCTGGGGAAGACTTCACAGTAAAAGTTGTGCTCAAAAACTCAGGTTCTGATACTGCGAAAGATGTTTTGGGCACCCTAATCCTTGAAGATATAAAGGGAAGGCCATTTGCTCCAGTATCATCAAATTCATTTTACGCTAAATTCGTTGAAAGTGGCGAGACTATTGTTAAGGAGTTCAAATTACACGTTGATGAATCAGTGAAAACAGGTACTTACATTTTCAAATTAAGGGTTACATATTACTCCGGAAATACTAATGAGCAGATAACTCAAGAATTTACGTTCTCTACTACGGTTATAAGGCGTAGGGCTGCTTTTATAGAGATTGAGAATGTCACGATAGAGCCAAAAAAAGTGGAGCCGGGAATGACCTTTAGAGTTACGTTAACGCTAAAGAACGTAGGAGAAGGTTATGCTAAGGGATTAAGAGTTAAAATAATACCTGTAGAAGTTTTAATTAGGAGGGAAATTCAGAAAATTGATTTATCTCAGCTATCCTCACTTCCCATATCTCAGAGCCAACAGATCTTGGAGAATTTACAGTCAGCAATAAACCAATTAATAGGGGAAATTGCCATTGAAAGAATGCCAGCATTCTTACCCGTCGGAGAAGACAACGTCAAATATGACGGAATTATTCTTCCAAATCAGACAATTCAACTGAGTTTCGTGCTCAAGGCTAATGACAGATTAGAGAATAATGTTTATCCTCTCAAGGTATCTTTAGCTTACCTGTCTTCTCCCGATGATATGGAATTCTCTGATGAACGAATAATTGGTATAGATGTTACTGGCGCTGAAATGATCGTAATTAGTGGGGTTTCTACGTCTCCATCAAGAGTATTACCTGGAAATTCAGATGTTGAGGTGGCATTCACTGTAGAAAACATTGGAAGTGGGGAAGCTAGGTACGTGTTGGTTAAGCCTATGCCATCGTATCCTTTCAAGTTGAGCAAAACCAGTGACCAGATTATAAACGTTGGCACCCTTAAGCAAGGTGACTCTGCGAAAGCATCTTTTAAAGTGGATATTGATAAGGATGCAAAACCTGGGACGTATCAAATACCAGTCGTTGTAGTGTATAAAGATCCTAGTGGGGAGTTTAAAGAACTGAACCTCTCTATCCCTATTATTATTGAGGAGAAGCCGAATATAGTGGTAGAGAGGGTTGAATTTAAGCCTGAGCCAGTTCAGGGAAAGGACGTGAATATCTACGTCACTGTAAAGAACATTGGGGGAGAGAAAGCAGAAAGTGTTGTTATTGAGGGGTTTGTTAAACCGTCTCAGCCATTTACCCTAGTTAAGAGGACGGACTATGTGGGCACCCTTGAACCGAATCAAACTGGCGAGGGTGTAATTACACTAACCGTAGATAAAGATGCTATACCAAAGGTATACAACGTACTCATTAGAATAAGAGCCGTGGGCGACAGGGATAAGGGAGATGATAATGTCTACATATTTGAACATACACTAAAGATTCCAGTGAAAGAGAACGTTGAAGGGAAAGAGGGATTAAAGAAACTTGCAATTGGGGCTGGGGTACTGGCAATTCTTGTTACCTTATTAACGTATCTCAGGATGAAAAAGTCCAGCTCTTGACTTTTTCTCTTAATTTTATGCCTGCCAAAATGCTTATTCCAATGTTTAATAAAATTAAAACTATGCCAAGTACTATATCCCCTGGATTCCTCTTTATTAAAGGATTTGAGTATTTTGTTATTAAGTCGATGACTTTCCAAAACGCAGGGAGCATTAATATGCCGGAAGTATAGTACCATATGTGGGGATTTTTCCGTAAATATCCTTGGATTGTTTTTCCGGCAAGTATTATTCCAAAGCCAAGGATAAAGTATGGATTGACGGCGTTAAGGTAAATAAGTAGAGCTATCAAATCACTGCTTGGTATCCCCCCTATCATTTTCGTTGATATAGTTTCAAGTGTAAGGTAGACGTTTATGGCTCCCCCAAGTATTACTATTAAACCTGTAATAACTCCAATGAATGTTATAAATCCTCTGCTTATCAATTCTAATGGCCTTATTTTCATGCCCTTTATGAAGAAGTATCCTCCTACAATAAGCATCACAACGCCAGTAACCGCTGAGGAAACTATTTGGGCGCTCGGTGGGTACTTCAGGGATATTAGCTTAGCTATGCCGTAGAGAAGAACTATAAGTCCCGGGATTCCCAAGACAACTTTTGACGCTTCCGGATCGTTCATAATCTCTTTTAGATACCTGACTATAATGTACCAGGTAGTCTCTATTCCTGGACTTTGCTTGACAACGACTCTCCTTGTACTCACTATTGGAACTTTTGATGTTATGAGAGGAAATATTTGTTCGTCTTCAGCGCCATCAGTTACAGGAATGACGCCGTCAGCTGGAAATATCTTGAGAACTTCATCTAGTTGTCGACTTAGCTCTATATCACTCCTGACACCCACGTTATGGTGACCGGTAATTAAAGCCACTTCTACATCTTTAAATTCCTTGCTTTCTTTAAGCTCATCATAGAGTTTTATCGCAGCAAATAAAGTGTTTGCATCACTATCTTCAGGATCAGCCAGGCTAAGCTTTATTGCTGCATCCAAACATTTATCTCTCCCAATAACTGGGCCCTTAACACCAGCTTTCACACCGAAATCATTATCTCTGTCAATAGCCAGAACTAAGACCTTCATTCCCTCACCTTCTCCATAACCGATTTGACTTTATCCTCCATATGCCTATCCTTATCCCTCCTGTCGTCTATCTTGATGTAAGTGACTACCCTTTTAATGCCGAGCTTGAACATGAGCTCATGTGCTTCTCTAACAACTTCCAGCCCATCTTTGAAGTCGTCAACCTCAATTATTGTCCCCATTGGAGTTAGTTGATATTTTACCCCTTTCTTATCAAGTAACTTAATAGCTTGGGCTATATACTTGCTAACACTAACCTCACCGAGGGGAATTAGCGAGAATTCTATGATTACTGCCATTTGCCCTCCCCAGGTTATTTACCACCTAATTGATTTAAAAATTGTGCTCTAAATCTTTAAATTTTAGACGAACCTAACTTTTAGGGGATGTGTAATGTTCAAAATCGACAGGTTGAGATTCGGAACCGCTGGAATACCATTGTCAACTCCAAAACCCTCAACGATCGCTGGAATTGAGCAGGTTAGGCAGTTGGGGTTGGATGCCATGGAGCTTGAATTCGTGAGAGGAATCAACATAAAGCCCGAACTTGCGAAGAAGATTAGGTACATTGCTAAAAAGAATGACATTGTTTTAACTGCCCACGCTCCCTATTACATAAACCTCAACGCTAGGGAGAAAGAGAAAGTCGAGGCGAGCAAAAGGAGAATAATTCAGAGCGCCGAGAGGCTTTATGAGGCTGGGGGATGGAGCTTAGTTTTCCACGCGGGTTATTATTTAAAGCAACCTCCAGAGCAGGTCTATAACAACATAAAATCCGCGCTGGAAGATATAGTTGAGGAGCTAAAATCAAGGGGAATAAAGGTTTGGATAAGGCCGGAGCTAACGGGTAAGCCCACACAATTTGGAAATCTTAAAGAGCTAATAAAACTGAGTCAGGAAGTTGATATGGTTCTGCCCGCGATAGATTTTGCCCATGCCCACGCTAGAAACAGGGGAGGGTGCAACTCTGAGGAAGAGTGGAGGGAGATGTTAACCCTAATAGAGAACGAGCTCGGAAAGGAAGCCTTAAGGAATATGCACATTCACATAAGTGGAATCGAATACGGGGAGAAAGGGGAGAAGAGGCACCTCAACCTGCGGGAAAGTGATCTAAGATGGGAGGATCTTCTAAGGATTCTGAAGGAGTTCAACGTTAGGGGGGTAGTAATTAGTGAAAGTCCGAACATCGAGGGTGATGCAATTTTAATGAAGAAGAAGTGGGAGGAGCTAAAAGTTTAAAAGTATTTGTCAGCCACTAACCCACGAGATTTCTCCCGAAGAAAATCCGAAGAGGGGGGAGTGTGAATGAACCCATTTCATGACCTCGAGCCTGGGCCAGATGTTCCAGAAGTTGTATATGCTCTAATAGAGATACCAAAGGGAAGCAGAAACAAGTACGAGCTTGATAAGAAGACAGGACTTTTAAAGCTCGACAGAGTGCTCTACAGTCCATTCTTCTACCCGGTGGACTATGGGATAATTCCAAGGACTTGGTATGAAGATGATGATCCGTTTGACATAATGGTCATAATGAGGGAGCCAACCTACCCACTAACGATCATAGAGGCAAGACCCATTGGGTTGTTCAAGATGATAGACAGTGGGGACAAAGACTACAAGGTTCTCGCAGTTCCAGTTGAGGATCCATATTTCAAGGACTGGAAGGACATTGATGACGTTCCGAAGGCATTCTTGGACGAGATAGCACACTTCTTCAAGAGGTACAAGGAGCTCCAGGGCAAGGAGATCATCGTTGAGGGATGGGAAGGGGCAGAGGCCGCAAAGAAAGAAATTCTAAGGGCAATTGAAATGTACAAGGAGAAATTCGGAAAGAAGGAGTAATTTCCCCTTTTATTAAACTTTCTTGGAGGAATACGATATGTACAAAATAGTTACGGTCAAGGATGTCGTGAGAATCCCTCCTAGGATGTTTACAATGGATCCAAAGGAGGCGGCAATGATAGTTCTGAGGGATACATACGAAGGCAAGTACGACAGAGATGAAGGGGTCATACTTTCAATAGTGGAAGTGAAAGAAGTGGGAGATGGGATAATAGTTCCTGGGGATGGAGCAACGTACCATGAGGTTGTTTTTGACGTCCTCGTCTGGGAGCCAAAACTTCACGAGGTCGTTGAAGGGACCGTTGTGGATGTTGTTCCATTTGGGGCATTTATTAGAATAGGCCCAATGGACGGCTTAGTCCACATAAGCCAGTTAATGGATGATTACGTGGTTTACGACGAGAGGAACAAACAGTTCGTAGGAAAAGAGAAGAAGTACCTTCTCAAGCTTGGGGATGCTGTTAGAGCGAGGATAATCGCGGTCAGTCCAAAGAGCAGGATAATTAGAGAAAACAGAATAGGACTAACAATGAGACAGCCAGGACTGGGGAAGTTCGAGTGGATAGAAAAGGAAAAGAGAAAGGAGAAGGAGGGTAAAAAGTGAGCGAGAAAGCTTGCAGGAATTGTCACTATATAACAACCGAAGATAGATGCCCAGTTTGTGGTAGTAGGGATTTAAGTGAAGAATGGTTTGATTTGGTAATAATAGTAGATGTGGAGAACAGTGAGATAGCAAAGAGGTTAGGTGCAAAGGTTCCAGGAAAATATGCAATAAGGGTGCGCTGATGATAGTTTTTAGGCTTCCTGAGAGCTTAAGGTACGAATTAAAAAGACCAATGGGTAAGTTAATAGAAGGCGAAATTCCAAGACCATATTTAGAAGTTAGAAGGCTAGTTTCAAACCCTCTAATTACTGTTGGAGATGTCGTTACTGAGAATACCCTAAAAGTCGGTCTCTCGCCCAACTTAGCTATATACGACCACAAAACTGAGAGAAGAGAGTATCACCCTGAAATAAATTCCGATGCAATTATTTTAACCGTTAAAAATCCGCCCGGAAGTATTACGTTACCCCTCTTACGAGTTATTAAAAAAGCGTATGAGTTAATTAGTAGGGGAAAAAGTGTGCATATAATAGTCAACGGCGAGGAGGATCTCGCCACAATTCCCGCAGTTTTGTACGCTCCATATGGGTCGACAATAATATATGGTCAACCCAAACAAGGCATAGTGCTTATAAAGGTAACACGTGAATGCAAACGCAGGTGCGCGGAGATAATGAGAAGGATGGAGGTGGTGAGGAATGGAGATTAGAATAACTGAGGTTAAGGAGAACAAGCTTATCGGAAGGAAAGAGATATACTTCGAGATTTACCACCCAGGAGAACCCACGCCGAGCAGAAAGGATGTTAAGGGCAAGCTTGTAGCGATGCTTGATTTGAACCCCGAAACGACCGTCATTCAGTACATAAGGAGCTACTTTGGAAGCTACAAGTCAAAGGGTTATGCAAAGTATTATTACGACAAGGAGAGGATGTTTTATATAGAGCCCGAGTACATCCTTGTGAGGGACGGAATAATAGAGAAGAAGGAGGGTGAGTGAAATGGGACAGAAGTGGAAGCTCTACATAGTTAAGGACGGAAAAGTCATAAGGAAGAACAAGTTCTGCCCTAGGTGCGGCCCTGGGGTCTTCATGGCTGATCACGGTGACAGGTGGGCCTGTGGCAAGTGTGGCTATACTGAGTGGAAGAAGTGAAGGTGACCTCTATTGGGGCTTTTCTCCAATCTAATTCTTAGGAGGTTTAAGGGTATTGCTCCAAGATATGAGGAGATAGTTAGGGCATATAGGGAATTCCTTCTTACGGAGGAGGAATTTGTAATACCTAAAATTGAGAGAATTTTGATTGCCCTTGATAGATACTCTGAACACCTAAATAAGGCCATTTTGGAGTACTTGTCTTCTTACCCCGGGGCTGAAATATTAATCCTCTACGTAATTGACCGAGAGGTGTGCAGATTAATAAGGGAAACAATTGGGGAGCGTGAAGCTGAGCTTTTTAGAAAAAGGGAGCTTGAGCAAGGTCATAAAGTTTTGAAAAACATAAAAAAGCTGATATTAGAAGTTGATGGAAGTTTTAGCATCCAATCAAAACTTAAAACAGGTAATAAAGCTGAAATCATCGAGAAAATCGCAGATCAATTTGATATTATTATAATATCAAGGCAGTACGGTGCGGAAACCACAAAAACTCATCCTGTGAGTCCAATCGTTCTTAGAATCCTTCAGAATGTTAAAATCCCTGTACTACTATATTAGGAGGTTAAATCCATGACTACACAAGAAATAATTGCCCTTGGGATATTTATAGCTGTTTACATTGCAATAATTAGTGAGAGAATTCATAGAACAGTCGCTGCAATGTTTGGAGCTTCAATAGTCCTCCTTGCGAGAATAGTCCCCTGGGAGAAAGTTCCTAACTATCTCGATTTGAACACTATCCTCTTGCTTGCAGGGATGATGATTATAGTTAACATTAGTAGAGAGAGCGGTCTTTTTGAATATATAGCAATAAAAACCGCCAAACTATCGAAGGGGGACCCAATGAAAGTCCTCCTTCTTTTCTCCGTGGTTACGGCCCTTGTAAGTGCTTTCCTTGATAACGTTACAACCGTTCTTCTCCTCACTCCAATGCTCCTGTATATAACTAGACAGATGAGGGTGAATCCCGTCCCCTATTTACTTGCCGAGATCTTCGCTTCAAACATAGGTGGAGCGGCGACCTTAATTGGGGATCCACCAAACATAATGATAGGATCGGCCGCAAAGCTCAGCTTTAACGAGTTCATAAAGAATATGACTCCCATAGCTACGGTGGATCTTGCTTTGATGGTTGTCCTGATATACCTCCTTTACAGGAAGGAGCTCAAGAAATCTGAAGTCTCTCTTGTGATTTCAGACCTCCGTGAAGAGGATGCAATAAGGGATAAAAGACTCTTTAAAAAGTCAGTGGTGGTAATTTGCTTAGTTATGTTGTTATTCTTCCTCCATGATATTGTAGGAGTTGAGCCTGCTGTAATTGCACTTTCTGGTGCATCTCTGCTCCTCTTATGGAGTAAGGAAGCTCCAGAAAAGGCATTAGAAAAAATTGAGTGGCCAACTCTCTTCTTCTTCGCTGGTCTGTTCATAATAGTTGGTTCCCTTGAGGAAACTGGTTTTATTGCTCAGATAGGAAAGTGGATAGCTGGGCAGATACACTCTGAGATTGAAGCAATATTATTAATTTCATGGCTTTCGGCGTTCTTAAGTGCAATAATTGACAACATTCCCTTTACGGCAACTATGATACCAATAATAAAAAGTATGGGATCTATGCTAAACATTTATCCCTTATGGTGGGCCTTAAGCTTAGGGGCATGTCTTGGGGGAAATGGAACTGCAATAGGTGCTAGTGCAAACGTAGTTGTCCTGGGTATAGCGTACAGGGAAGGTATAAAGATAACATTTAAGGACTTCCTTAAGGTTGGTATGGTAATAATGACAATAACAGTGGGAGTCGGATCTCTCATCCTTATAGCAAGGTATGGGTGATGATATGAGGATTTTAGTCCTTATTGATGGGAGTAAGTGGAGCCAGAAAGCGGCATTATATGCCTATTCAGTAGCTAAAAGAAAAAACGCCAAGGTGACATTATTTTCTGTCTTAGATAGGAAAGAGGCAAAGGCCCTGGCATTTCACCTAAGCATGAGAAGTGAGAGTTTGGAGAATATAAAAGAGTTTGAGGAAACCATATGGAGGGATATGAAGAAGAGCGTTAAAGAGGTAATAACGACACTCCTTGAAGTTGGGCAGAGGGAAGGCATAAACTGTTCCTTTAAGATAGTGGAGGGCCGGGCAAAAGATAAAGTTCTGGAAGAAGCTAACTCAGGAAACTATGATATGGTCGTGATGGGAGCACATGGGAAGAGTGGAAAGACAAGGATAGGTTCACTGCTCGAAGATGTCGTTGGTCAGATAAGAATCCCCGTTATGATAGTCCGCTAGCGCATATTTTCAACATAAAGGAATAGGCACTTAAGGTACTCAGTATCTTTGGAGGCCATTAAGATTGGATGATCTGGAGCTTGAGTTCTGTAAGGCTCAAGCATCTTGAGGAACTTCCCAGCCTTTGCACCCGCAGCAATTATCATATCCTTAAACATCTGTAAATCAACGTGTTGGGAGCATGAACACGTTACTAGAATTCCTCCGTCCTTAACGAGGTTCAGCCCAGCGAAGTTTACGTTGAAGTACGCCCTTAGCCCTGCCTTCAAATCTTTCTCGTGCTGAACGAAGGCAGGAGGATCGAGGATCACTATGTCAAACTTTTCTCCTCTCTTCTGGAGCTTCTCCATTTCCTCAAAGGCACTTCCAACGATGAACTTTACCCTGTCTTCAACTCCATTCAGCTTTGCATTTTCCTTAGCGGTTTCTATAGCCCTTGGTGACTTGTCTATAGCTATAACTTCCTCCGCTCCAGCTATAGCGGCGTGAATTGCGAACCCCCCAGTGTACGTGAAAACGTCGAGAACCCTGTCCCCAGGCCTCACCCACTTTTCTAACGCTAACCTGTTTTCCCTCTGGTCGAGGAAAAATCCAGTTTTCTGACCGCGCATATCAACTATGAACTTTGCCCTGCCCTCCTCTATTATGGTCCTGTACTTCTCCTTCCCCAGGAGAACCCTCTCGATCTCTGGCAGGCCCTCCCTTCTCCTGCTCCTCCCTGTGTTCTTCTCGAACACGGTTTCTATTTCGGGCTCGACTTCCATTATAGCTTCGGCAACGTCGAGCTTGAACCTCTCCATTCCAGCGCTTGATATTTGAAGGGAAGCTATGTCATTGAACCTGTCAACTATTAGTCCGGGCAGATAGTCAGCCTCTCCATAAACCATCCTGTAGACGTTGGTGTACCTGAGAACCTTCTTCCTGTACTCGTTTGCCTTCCTTATTCTCTCTCTAAAGAGATCTTTGTTTATCTCTACATCCTTTTCCTTCGTAACTATCCTCACCATTATGTTGGAGTGAGGATTAGCGAAGCCTTTTCCCAGGAACTTCCCGCCCCTCGTGTAAACCTCAACTATATCCCCAGGCTTTATCTCGCCCTCAACTCTCACGACTCCCTTCTTAAAAACTATCATCGCACCTTTCCCTATGGCCCTCGCTGCTTGAGCATCAACTACAACCTTTGCCATCTCAACCCCCAAGGTGGAATAGAAAAGGGGATTTAAAAGGCTCACCTAACCTCGCGTCATCACCGCTCAGCAAGGAGAACGACGATCATCGCCTAAATTTCCTCTTTAACGGTAACAAATGATACCATTGTTACAGTCTGTCCTACCCCTTTTATCTCCCTGAGCTTATCAATGACTATCTTACCAATTTCCTCAGCGTTAGATGCCCTAACCTTCAGGAGAAGATCCCATTCCCCTGCTATTATATGCACTTCATAAACACCAGGGATCTTGGCTATTTGTTCAGCGACTTCTCTCTGGGTTAGACCCGAGTCGGGGTCATATCTAATTAAGATGAATGCAGTAGTTCCTAAATTTAATTTCTTATAATTTGGCTTTATTGTGAACTTGTCTATTACCCCTTCTTCAACGAGTCTTTTTATTCTATAATGGACGGTTGTTCTTGGTATCCCCAACTTTTTACTTAACGTTGCAATATTTTCTCGCGAGTTATTTTTAAGCTCTTCAAGTAGCCTCTTATCTATTTTGTCTAAGATTTCAGCCATTATCATCACCTTTCCACCTTATTGACGTATGTTCAGTATTTAAGGTTTTCTTTTAGCCATCTATGAAATTCCTTTAAAGCTTTTCCCCTATGGGAGATAGCATTTTTCTCATCCGTTGTCATTTCGGCAAAGGTTTTATTATAGCCATCAGGAGTAAATATTGGGTCGTACCCAAATCCGTGAGTCCCTTTTTTCTCTTCTGATATTACCCCATGGACAACACCAGTGAACATGTGGATATCTCCATCGTAATAGCCAATAACACTCTTAAAATATGCTCTTCTATTTTTGGCATTTTCCATAAGCTTAAGTATCCCCTCTAATCCTATTGTCTTATAGGTATAGGCCGAGTATACTCCAGGGAAGCCGTTCAGTGCTTCTATGAATAGCCCTGAATCCTCTATAAAGAAATATTTTGGAACTCTATCTTTTAGCCATTCTATGCCAAATTTCACGACCTCTTCAAGAGAGTCCGCTTGAATTTCGGGATAAGTGATCTTCAATTGCTTGACCTTTATACCTAAAGGTTCTAAGAAGGCCTTGGCCTCTTTGACCTTTCCTCTGTTTGATGTTACAAAAAATATTTTCATAGGGGGCCCTCAGTCTATTTTATATCCGATTTTCTCAACGAGCTCTCTTCTTTCTTTCTTCTGTTCTTCTGTTTCTATCTTATTAGCTGCTTTTCCATCAACAACTCCAATTACAGCTCTTCCTAGCTCGGTCTCGGCCACTATTACCTGGAATGGATTTTCACTAGCCCCATAGACCATTGCAACTGCTGGATGGTTCTTTATAGTGTTAAGGACATTTATTGGGTAAGCATTCTTCATAAGTATTACGAAGACATGGCCTGCCCCTATCTTCATGGCATTCTTTGCTGCTAGCTTTTCGAGTTCTGGATCGTTTCCAGTGTACCTTGTAAGCTGGGGCTTAGCTTCATTCATTGCAATACCAAACTTTATCCCAGGAACTGTAGTTAAAAGGTCTCTAGCCAAGTCATCTACTGTGAATATCGAGAAGTTACCTTGACCTATAATCACCTCCACGCCTTCTGGCTTCTCTATATCAATGACTTCAATCCTCACCATTGAGCATCCCCACCTAAATTTTCTACATCCAGCTAAAAAACTATTCTGTTTTCAAACTACTATTTAAAAAAATAGATATTTGTTCCTTGCTTCTCTTACTGAAACCATAATTGTTTTTAGGTTTAAGTAATAAATTCTACCGATGTCATATGGCCTCCATTGATCAAACTGAGCTTGAGTGGCTACTAGATATCCTTAATAAATATCCCAGGGAAAGCCTTAGAAAAATCTCAGAAAGGGAGGGCATAGAATATCATCGTTTAAAGAGAACATATGACAAGTACTATGGGAAATATGTGTTTGTCAGTGCAGTATATGACATCATAAAGCTTGGCCTTAAGAGTTACGTAGCTTTTCTCTCTGTGCCAAAAGTTGAACTTTCAAGTAAAGCTCTTGAGCTACTGAAGAATCCATTTGTTGCGCATATAACTCCAATATTTGGATTTAAAAATGGGATACAGGCGATACTGCATATTCCAGTAGAGCAGGAAAAGTACATACCGGAGATGCTATCTAAGTATTCCAACGATTTCGAATTCTATGAAGTATGGTCAAGAGAAAGGGAGGAAAAAGTAAAATTCGGGAAATGGAGTTATTCATATGAGTATGCTATTCTCATGGATATCTTAAAGGTGGATGCGAGAACACCGATGAAAGAGCTTGAAGCATTAATAGGGAGGAAAAGGCCGACAATAAAATTCATGCTCAATAAGTTAATCAAAGATGGAATCATAGTAGGATTCTATGCCTATGCGGAACATCTTGAGCCTGTATACGATAGATCCTTTATAGGAATTACTACCAATGTAGATATCAATGAGTTCCTGGGCAGATTTAGAGACATTGAGATAAAGGTAGGGGTTTTAAGACCGAAGGGGTACTATCTGGAGTGGTTCTTCTCATCTAAGGATGATATGGGTAGCAAAATTCTGGAATTTAGTCCATATGTAGAGAAACTGGCAATAGGGTATCTGGACATGTTTAGAGACTTAAACAATGAGCACCTAAAGACAAGATTTTCAAGAATGGTAAGAAAAGATGGTAAGGGATACAGATCAATTCTGGAATTTTAGGCCTTCATTTCCTTAAGTATCTTCTGGAATTCAGAATAATTAGTTACAACTTTTACACCATCAAGTGTCTCGAAGTAGACCTTCTTAATCTTTATTTTCTTTGCTTCGGTATACTTCATCTCTGGTGGCTCATATTCACCGGGCTCGACTATTTCATCCTCTATTACGTACGTTTTTAATTCTGGCTCTCCCACGTACTTCCAAACCTCATAAAACACTCTAGGCTCGAGGTGTATTTCCCCCTCGAGTTCGATGTAATCTGCCCCAATGTCTTCCAAGAACTCCTTAACTACTTCAGAATTCATGCAGAACCACCTCCAATATTATTTAGTTTAGGACGTTAAATACCTATCGCAATCCAAAAACTTTAAATTGAGTATTCTCCTTTTAACCCCCATGCTTGGTGGTGGCTTTTGGTTCATCTGAATTCAACAAACTGTTCTCTTCTTGTTTAGCTACGAATTTGGGAGGTGGTTCTAATGCCAGAGGAGTTTAAAGTTACACCCTGGGACGTAGAAGGGATTGTAGACTACGATAAGTTGATTGAACAGTTTGGAACGAGTCCACTAACCGACGATCTCCTTGAGAGAACTGCAAGGCTAACAAAGAGCGACCTGCCAATATTCTTCAGGAGAAGATTCTTCTTCTCACACAGAGATTATGATAAAGTCTTAGATGACTACGAAAGTGGAAAAGGTTTCTTTCTATATACTGGTAGAGGTCCAAGCGGCCCCATGCATATAGGCCATATAATACCCTTCTTCGCCACCAAGTGGTTGCAAGAGAAGTTTGACGTCAACTTATACATCCAGATAACGGACGATGAGAAGTTCCTGTTCAAGGAGAAACTCACCTTTGAGGACACGAAGAGATGGGCATATGAGAACATACTCGACATCATCGCGGTAGGCTTTGATCCGGACAGAACCTTCATCTTCCAGAACAGTGAATTTACGAAGATATACGAGATGGCAATTCCAATAGCTAAAAAGATAAACTTCTCAATGGCAAGGGCAGTGTTTGGATTTACGGAGCAGAGCAAGATAGGAATGATATTCTTCCCGGCAATACAGGCGGCACCCACTTTCTTCGAGAAGAGGAGGTGCCTTATTCCAGCGGCAATAGATCAAGATCCATACTGGAGGCTTCAAAGGGACTTTGCCGAGAGCCTCGGCTATTACAAGACCGCAGCCTTGCATTCAAAGTTTTTCCCGCCCTTGACTGGGCTTAAGGGAAAGATGAGCGCATCTAAACCCGAAACCGCAATATATCTTACAGATGACCCTGAGGAAGCAGGAAAGAAGATTTGGAAGTTTGCATTGACGGGAGGTCAGCCAACACTTAAGGAGCAGAGGGAGAAAGGGGGCAATCCTGAAAAGTGTGTGGTGTTTAAGTGGCTTGAGATATTTTTTGAGGAGGATGACAAGAAGCTCATGGAGCGCTATCATGCATGTAAAAACGGAGAGTTAACCTGCGGAGAGTGCAAGAGATATTTAATTCAGAAAGTCCAAGAGTTCCTAAAGGAGCACCAGAAAAAAAGGAAAAAGGCGGAAAAGCTAGTTGAAAAGTTTAAATATACGGGCAAGTTGGCCCAAGAGCAATGGAACAAGGCAATTCCAGAACCACTCAGAAAGTAGAAAAACTTTTTAGCATATCCCAAATAGTCAACATTGGGGGTTTAGTTACCTTGAGTAAATGACTGGGGGTGATATCAATGACAGACGTCGAGGAGAGGATCAATCAGATCATTCAAGTTCTCAGGGAGCAGGTTGTTCAAGATACGGTTGTTCCAAGGAACATTAGAAGAGCTGCTGAGCAGGCTATTGAAGCTCTCATGAATAAAGAGAAGGAGCCCGCAGTTAGGGCGGCCGATGCAATAGCAATACTTGAGGAGATTAGTGAAGATCCAAACATGCCTCTCCACACAAGGACAATAATCTGGGAAGTCCTTGGAGCTTTAGAGCAGATAAAGTGATCCTTCTTCTTTTCTCCTTATATAATAGTTGAATTTATATAGATGGCATCTCCTCTCTTCTCTGGGAGGAATATGAAAGGGCTAATAGTGAGACAACCCTACGCAAAGTGGATAGTGGAAGGTAAAAAGGTGTGGGAGATTAGGAAAACCCCTACAAGAATCAGGGGAAGAATAGTCATAATCTCCGAGAAAAAGGCCCTTGGCACCGTTGAGCTTGTCGAGGTTCTTGGCCCATTTACCCCCGAGGAACTTGCCGATCATGAAAGTAAACATCTCGCAAGCTACGACTTTTTAAAAAGGTACTCGAATGGGAAAAAACTTTATGCATGGGTCTTTGCAAATCCAGTAAAGTTCGACCCTCCCCGTGAAGTTGAGATTCCCAATGGTGCTCAAATTTGGGTTAATTTAAAGAACTGGAGGTGATCGAATGTTTGTAGTTGGAAGTGGAGCTTTCCATTTAAGGGAGGAGCTCTCGAAGAAAGCGGAAGTAGTTGAGGTTGAGATAAAGAAGTTTCCAGATGGCGAAAAGTACGTGAGGATTCTTGGAGAAGGGGAAGAGGCTATAGTAGTTCAGTCAGCGTACTATCCCCAGGATGAGCATCTGATTGAGGCACTTCTTTTGGGAGATGCCTTAAAGGAGAGGGGATTTAAGAGACTGAAGCTCATAGTTCCTTACTTAGCCTACTCAAGACAGGACAGAGTTACTAAGGAGGGGGAGCCGATAAGCGTTAGGGCAGTTATGAAGATGCTCGGGCTTTACTACGAAGAGCTTTACGTTTTTGACATTCACAATCCTAAAACCCTCGAGTTCTTCCCAGGGAAAGCTCACAACGTTTCTCCTGCAAGGGTGATAGCTGAATACTTTAAGGACAAGCTTGGGGATGGAATTGTCATGGCTCCAGACAGGGGTGCCTTGGAGAGAGCTAGAAGTGTAGCTGACATCTTAGGCCTAGAATATGGCCACTTTGAAAAGAAGAGGATTTCTCCAACTGAAGTTCAAATGACACCTGTGGATGTTAACGTTAAGGGAAAGAACGTGCTTATAGTTGATGACATAATAAGCACAGGAGGAACAATGATAAAGGCTGCAAACCTTCTGAGGAAGCTTGGAGCGAAGAAGATATTTGTTGCCGCTACCCATGGAGTGTTCGCAGAGGGTGCCATTGAGAGGGTCAGTAAGGCAGTTGATGAGCTTGCTGTAACGAACACTATACCAACTCCTGTCTCGAAAATAAGCATAGTGCCTGAAATACTCAACGTATGATTTTTGTATTTCTTGTAATCTAATTTATAATGGTGAAGTTAATGAAGGCCATTATCTTGGCAGCAGGGAAAGGGGAAAGACTAAGGCCGCTAACTGATGATAGACCGAAGGTTGTTCTTAAGGTTGCAAATAAGCCGATTATAGAGTATGTAATTGAAAGCCTTGATCCTTTCGTCGATGAGTTTATAATCATAGTTCGCTATATGAAAGAAAAAATTATTGAGGTGCTGGGAGATGAGTTTCATGGAAAGCCAATAACGTACGTTGACCAAGTTGAGGGAGAAGGAACGGCAAGGGCTATATATTCTGCTAGAGAGTATATTGAGGATGGCGAGGCTTTCTTTGCTGTGAATGGAGACATATATTTTGAGGAGGATGCCGTAAGGGGTTTACTGCATGTATTCAGGAAGAAGAATGCAGATGCAGCATTAGTCGTGAAAGCTTTTGATGACTTAAGTCAATTTGGCCTAGTTGAAGTTGGGGAGTCTTTTGTAACAAGAATAAAAGAAAAACCGGGCAAAGTAAGTGGATTTGCTAACCTTGGAATTTACTTATTTAAGGATGATGTTTTTGAGTTTATAGAAAAGACGGAAGTCAGTGAAAGAGGTGAGTACGAAATAACGGATACACTAAATCTAATGCTAAATTCAGGAAAGAAGGTTGCATATTATGAGTACAAGGGATATTGGAACGATATAGGAAGACCTTGGAATCTACTTGAAGTCAACGAATATATCCTAAAGACCAAGCTAAAACATAATATTAAAGGACAAGTTGAGGAGGGAGCTGTAATAGTTCCCCCCGTTGAAATTGGTGAAGGAACTATTGTTAGGTCTGGAAGCTATATAATCGGGCCTGTGAAAATAGGAAGGAATTCAAGGATCGGACCAAATTGCTTTATAAGACCTTACACCAGCATAGGGGATAACTGCCATATAGGTAATGCAGTAGAAGTAAAGAACTCTATAATAATGGACAACTCTAACGCTCCCCACTTAAACTATGTTGGAGACTCAATAATTGGGGAAAACACTAATTTAGGGGCAGGAACGATAACGGCTAACCTTAGACATGATAACAAAACGATAAAAGTTGAAATTAAAGGAAAACTTGAAGATTCTGGTAGAAGGAAACTTGGGGCAATTATCGGGCATAACGTCAAGGTGGGGATAAACGTTAGCATTTACCCAGGAAGGAAAATTGGAAGCAACACATTTATTGGTCCTGGGGTTATAGTTGATAAGAACGTTCCTTCAAATGTCCTTGTTGTTGTTAAACAGGAAAAAACGGTGATAGAAAGATGAATTTTATTCCTTACCTAAACTTCTTCTCAAGGCTAATACTTTTCATAGTTGCAGTCTATAAAGCTACAAAGACCCGGGAGAAAGGGTGGGTGATCCTATCAATATCGTTTTTCATATCTATTATGGATATTGAAAATTATATTCTAAGACCTCTTGGAATAACGATTAACCCTAATATCTACCCGATAGTTAGCAAGATTCCCAATTTCTATATTGGGATATTGACACTTGGAGCGGCCTTTACACTAAAGCATGGGAGTATAAAACCAAAACATATCCTCATAGTAGGGATGACCCTCATAATATCATACATATGGATCTTTGCTATGGCCATTGGAGTATTCCATGGGAACTTTACACTTGCTTCTCTGTGTCCCTCATGGATACTAGGAGGATCCCTGCTATACCTATCTTTTGTTCTCTGTGAGTACGTTATTGAAAAGAAGAGTCTCCAGATTCTTTTTCCTCTGGGTTTATGTGGAGTGGGTGCATTAAACCTCACATATCCATTTACAAGGGGGATAGAATGGTTTTATCCACTGGCATTCTTTAGCGCTGCGATATTTAGGGTTATGGCAGCTATTGGAGCTTTGAAGATGATAATATTCTCCCCAAAAGTTCCGGAGAGGAGAACAGTCAAAACCCTAGAACCCGGAGCATATTGGACTGAAGATGAAAGGAAGGCCTTGGAGATAGCATCTAAGATGAACACTGTCATGATAACAAGGAGGTATCCGGCAAAAAATAATGGAAATACCCTCATTTATTGGATAACAAAAGTTAAAGAAGGAAAGGTAAAGGAGAACACCTATGCAATATCCCCAACCAAGATAGATATACTGACGGATCTTATAGCAAGGGCATTCAAGGTTGGATATAATTTATTGTACATAGATGCCGTAGAGTTCCTAATTTTGGAAAATGGCTTTAAAGCTACCGCAAAGTTCCTGTACACCGTAAAGGACATTGCAATAGGAAATAATGGAAGCATTCTTCTTGTTTTGAATCCTAAAGTTCTGCAGGAGAACCAACTAAAAATAATAGAAAGGGAATTCAAGAAGATTTAGAGATCTTTTAGATACAGTCCATACTTTACAAGAGCATACACAGCATCAACGCCATCTTCAACGGTTTCGAATACTGGAACTCCTTTTTCTTCTATTCTTCTTGCCATTTTCTCTGAAAATTCTCCACCCGGAGCAACGAATACAATTGGTTTATTGTACTTCTGCACTTTCTCCATTACCTCAACTATCCCTTCATCTAGAGCTGGACTCTGGAACAGTGCTATGACTACGAGAACATCAACGTTTGGATCTTCTAGGGCATATCTTATTGCAAGCTCGTATCTACTAGATGGAGCATCCCCTATCACGTCAATTGGGTTCTTGTAGCTCATATGTTCTGGCAACTTTCCTTCTTCAATGGCTTTCTTAAATTTCTCTCTTGTTTCTTCGCTAAGCTCGGCCAGCTTTAGACCAGCCTCAAGGAGTCCATCACTCATAATGACTCCAGCTCCACCGCCATTAGTCACTATGGCGACTCTGTCTCCCTGGGCAGGTTTCTGCATTGCCAGGGCTTTAGCGTAGTTAAAGAGCTGTCTCATACTCTTTGCTGAGAGGACTCCGCTCTGTTCAAATGCTGCTTCATATATTTTATAACTTCCAGCGAGAGAGCCCGTATGAGATGCAGCGGCCTTTGCTCCTGCCTCTGTTCTTCCAGCCTTAAGGATTATCACAGGTTTAACTCTGGTTGTTTCCCTTGCTGCATTAAAAAACTTCTTTCCATCTTTAACTCCTTCTATGTAGGCTGTTATAACCTTAGTCTTTGGATCGTCTTTCAGGTAAAGCATGAAGTCACTTTCATCCAAATCGGCCATATTTCCTAAGCTAATGAACTTGCTCATTCCAACCTCGTGCCTAGCAGCCCAGTCCAATATTGCAGCCCCAAATGCTCCGCTTTGGCTCATGAAAGCTATTGGTCCAAATTTTGGTCTTGCCTGCCTTTCAGGGGGATTAAAGTTACAGTCGAAGCCATTCTCTAAATTAGTGACTCCAAGGCAATTGGGACCAACGATCCTTATTCCCCACTTTCTTGCTCTCTTTATAAGGTCTTCTTCTAGATCTACTCTTCCTGCTTCCTTAAATCCTGCGGAAATGACCACGGCACCCTTGACTCCCTTTTCTCCACACTCATCAATTACATCAGGAACGAACTTTGCTGGAACCGCTATTACTGCAACATCAACTTCGTCGGGAACATCTTTTATGCTCTTATATACTTTGAATTTCTTTCCATTGATTTCAATTTCGCCACCTTTGATGTTCACCGCGTAGACTTTTCCGTTAAAGTTGGCGACTATTGATCTCATTATTGCATTTCCTATCTTCCCTGGAACGTGTGAAGCTCCTATAACTGCAACGCTCTTAGGGTAAAATAGGAAATCGAGCTTTCTTGCCATATCAATCACCTAACGAAGGGGAGATGCTTTACATATATAAAACTTTCCAACTTGGATTAAATATCCAATAATTTAAGTAATTCCCTTGACTCCTCCACGTACTTATGAGAATATAGGAAAGTTAGGAAATTTAAAAAATGGATTAGGGTTATTTCATCCAGATCAACCTTGGCTATCTTCTCTATTAGGGGCTGTGAGTCAATTTCTATAGCGTTAAACACATTTTTGAGGATACTCGAAAACTTTTCTTTGTCTTTAATCTTAATCCCTACTCTTTCAAGAACACTGATAAGTTTTGCCGTTTCTCTAATCAAATAAGTCCTTCTGAACTCTTCAACATCCTTACTAGGCCCTACTCTAACTAGAAAAAGCAAGGCTACCCTTCCATAAACTGTTTCGTTTCCTAATTTTTCCACCTCTTCAACGAGGCCAGCTTCTTCAAGGGCTTTTATGTGTCGATATATCGTTGATCTATCCTTACCAAGAGCCTGGGCAATTTCAGATATCGTCATAGGATGATTCCGAAGAAGGCCAAGGATTTTCATTCTTGTTTGATCTGAAAGAGCCTTCAATTGTTTTGGATCTGAAATTATCATCACGTCTTTCCTACACATTAGTACTCCTCCAACTTGTCTTGAGGAGTCTCACCTTCCTCAACTATCCTCTTACCGGCAGCAACCATGTCGATGCTATGAACTACTCCCCCAAATTCCTCTATCGTTCTAACGATCTCGTCATAATTAAGGTTGTCTCCAACTATTGTTATCTTAACGTTTTCAGTCTCTTTGTCAATTTCTACAAGTGTAATGTTAACTCCTTCGACCCCTTCTAGCTCACTTAGTCCTAGTGCCAATTCTGTGACGAGGGGTTGATGGGGTTTGAGAACATCCAAGACAAGTAATCTTATACCTTTCGCCATTCCCCTCTCTCACCTTTTTAAGATACGACTTAGTCTTTTAAGTAATTCTATATATTCCTCATCCCTACCTAACTCGGCCATTGCAAGCCATTCAACCGCATGTATTATGTCCTCATTCGAGAAGTCTCTAAGTTCCTCTTCTTTCTGCTCCATCTCTTTAGAGATTTTGACTTTGACTTCGTGCTCTTTCATGAGCATCTTGTCCATTATATCAAGAAGTTCTTCGTCGTTAAATTTGTATCCAAGTCTTTTAAAAATATCGAGCTTTGTCTTCAGCCTTGATCTTGCAAAATACCGGAGTTCCTCATCACCCAAGTAGAGATTTATATAGAACACGTCTGCAGTTCTCCCATAGTATTTCTCAACCAAGTTTCCTTTCATTTCTGTTCTCTTCACTTCAACAAGCCCAGCTTCCTTCAACTTCTCGATATGATGATATATAGTTTGGGGTGTTTTTCCAAGAATTTCGCTGAGTTGAGAGATTGTCATCTCTTTATTCCTAAGTAGTTGAAGTATCTTTCTCCTGGTGTCTTCGAGCGTGACCTTAATGACTTCTGGGTCTGTGATGACTTTCACTCTCTTGCTCATCTTGGCTCCCTCCAATTTTAACGTTCTGATTTATGTTTACATGAGCCGTTAAAACTTTTTCTCCTCAGCATCTGATATTTTGGGAAATTATTCAGATAGACTTCTAATCGTTCTGACATTCAGACTACTAAATTTTTATCTATTTGGATCAAATTTTCATTTTCAGGCTAAAAGCTTACTTTTTCTTTTGAAAGCCTCGCCGTTCACGGCGGGGATGCAGGGATTCTAAAACAAGCCTTTTAGCAGGAAAGCGACACTCTTTTAGGGCTTAAAAATCCATGCCATACTTTGAAATGAAGTGGTTAGTGATTTTTGGGTTCTAACTTTAAGGGTTATGGCATCTCAGCTTTAGTTAATGAGCCCTTAAGGGAGTAATGAGTAACTGACCTCCTCCCCTTTGTGGGGGTTCCCGTAGCTCCGCACGGTCGCCCGTGATTCATCGGGCAGGCTGGCGTCATCGGGCACGGCCAGAGTGCCCTCACTACTAGGTGAAAATGCATAAAAAACCTTACGTAGCGGGCTTTCCTCCCCTTAAAGGCTTCCGGCCCACGAAGAAGGTGAGGCGCATGTTATAGAATTGGCGGGCCCGGCGGGATTCGAACCCGCGACCTCCGGCTTAGAAGGCCGGCGCCCTATCCTGCTAGGCTACGGGCCCACACTCGGAGTTAAGTTATGGACTCAGTTTATAAATTTTGCTTGAGCATCCTAATCCAAATCCCACTTCTCCCAACCTTCTTAAATCCGAACTTCTCGTAAAGCTTCATTGCTCCATAATTCTTCTCACCAACCCAAAGCTCTATTGTGTCATTAAACTTCCTTAAGAAATCCAAACAGGTAATCAACAGCCTTTTCCCAATTCCCTTGCCCTGGTAGGATTTATCAACGACGAACTCATGAATTGCTCCTACGATTTTTCCTTCGTACTTGCTAAACCAATCCTTGTCGCAAACAATAAATCCGACTATCTTATCTCCAATTTTGGCGACAAAGAAGCCATCAGGGGCCCTTTTCCAGCACCATAAGATGTAATTCCTGGCGTAATCTTCACCCTCACCACCGTACTCCTCAAGCCCCTTGTACCCTTCCATATAAACTCTTATTAATTCATTTAGTGTTTTCTCGTCGAGTGACTTTAGCCTCTCTATCTTGATTTCGCTCATCGAAAGGGTGTAATCCCGGGATTTTAAAAAGGTATGGTGGTCAAAATGCTTGAAGATATCTTGGAAAAGTACTTTGATGAAATACCTCCCTCAGTAATTAGGGCATGGAAGTTTGCCAAGGAAATGCTTGGAGAAGGAAGCCATGGGCTTTCACACACTTTAAGGGTTCTAAAGCTCTCTCTGTACATTGGAAGTCAGGAGGGAGCGGATTTAGAAGTCTTAGCACTGGCTAGCTTATTACATGATGTCGCTAGGCCACTGGAAGATAAAGGAGCTATTGAAGACCATGCAAAGGAGAGCGCAAAGATTGCTGGCGAAGTTCTTAAGGGACATCCGAAGGTTAGGGAAGTTGTCCACGCGATAGAGGCTCACCGCTTTTCAAATAAAATTAGACCCAAGACGTTAGAGGCAAAGATCCTTAGTGACGCCGACAAGATTGACGCCCTGGGAGCTGTCGGTGTCGCTAGGGTTTTCATGTACTCAGGGGAACATGGGAGGAGTATAGAGGATTCAATAAAGCACTTCAAAGAGAAAATCCTTAAGCTTAAGGACTTGATGTACACGGACACTGGAAAGAGGATAGCTCAGGAGAGGCACAAGTTTGTCGAGATGTTCCTTAAGCAATTAGAAAAAGAGCTTAGTGAATTTTGAATTCGACGATCCCCCTCAGGAGATCAAGAATTTTTGAATGTATGCCCATAGGGAGACCATCTACGCTGACTTCCCTCTTCTTGCTTATCCCGTCTATGGCTCCAGCGTTGACAAGGGCCTTAACGACTTCAACTTCGTCATAATCCTTAAGGAGATTGACACCCTCCCTTATCGACAGATTGGCAACTAGGCCGTAAGCCCCCCAGTTAGAGACGCCTGCAACTATTAGTTCGGTAGTCTTGACCGTTGAGTAGTACTTCCCTTCGAGGTTTAAGTTGCCCATACCGATCTCATTGCCTCCATCTCCAATTCCTATCGTTGGGACTGTAGCTCCAATGAAGAGCTCATCGTACGGCCTGACCTTAATCTCCATCCCGGAAAAGGAGTAGTACTTGCCATCACGCGCCCTTCCTGGAGTTTCAACGCTAACTAGACAAGAAAATTCCTTCCTTGGAATTTCAGTGGTAACGTCTGAGTAGAACTCTTTCAGTGCATCTGCAATTGTATCTTCCGTGAGTATCGTTGCCTTCTTGCCCACTTCATTTAGTGCCAAAGCTAAGGCAAGAGCCCCAGGGGGGCCATCCGTCTCGGGAATCATTGAGGGAGGGATTGGAAAATCGGCAACTATCAGCACGTCCTTTGAGGAGAGTAGTATATCGGTTGCGTTGTCCATGTACTTCGGCCTAAGGGCCTTGTACCTGAAGTACAGCTCCTGAACTCCTCTGCCCCCTATGTCTGTGGCTATTAGATGATCAATCACTTTCCTCGACCTCGTAAACAACTATTTTAACCCTCTTCCCCTTAATCGCCTCCTTCAGCTCCCACCATAGCCTTGTGGGGTTTTCCTCTCTGTGCACGAGCACGTCATTCCTAGCTGTTTCTACCCTCCTTTCCTTATATTCGACAAATACCCCTTCCCTTTCAAATATCTTCTTCATTTTCAAGCACCTCCAGAGCTCTCTTCAGTTCACTTATTGATCTTATCTCAACGTGGGGAACATTAAAACCATTCTCACCCCTTTGATTTATCCATACCCCCTTCATGCCTACGGCTCTGGCCCCTAGTATGTCCTGCTCCAAGTTGTCACCAACCATGACTGCATCTCCTGGTCTTACTCCTGCCCTTTCGAGGGCCATTATGAATATCCTAGGGTTAGGCTTTATGGCATTTGCATCGTCCCTCGTAACGACTACATCGAAGTAGTCAAGTATCCCGGTAACTTCCAACTTTTTCCTCTGGTATCTCGGCCCGCTGGTTATCACCCCAAGAATGTACTTCTCTGCCAAGTCCTCAAGTAACTCTTTGACCCCAGGGTATAACTCTACCTTGTGGGGATACTCCTCAATAAGATCTTCAAACCTGTATGGGATGTCAAATTTACGGAAGAAGAAATTCCAGTCGTGCCAGTCGTACGTTCCCTTCCTCACCTCTATCTCCCTGAGAAAGATCTCTCTCGCTTTGTAGACTGGAATTCCGAGCTTTCTGCTTATCTCCCAGTATACCCTGGGGAGTATCGTCATTATTAGGGGCCACTCCGTTAGCAAGGTTCCATCGATATCAAAAAACACGGCCTTCACCATTTTCTCACCAAAAGCGCCAGTACTTCCATTCCCCTTATGGTTCTATCCATTTTAACTCCCCATATTATATCTTTCTCCCTCAAAATATCCTGGAACTTCTGAAGAACCTTTGTTACGTCTTCAAGGGATGTCTCTTCACTTGCGAGGATGTTGATTAATCCCCTCTCCCAGATCCCCCAGTGCCAGTTAAAGTCTACGGAGGTTAACAGCCTCAATATCCCGATATTGCACCCTTTAACTATCTGCATGAAGTCAGCTAAGTCAACGTTAACCAGCATTTGGTTGTTGAGGTACTCATACAGCTTTGTAAACATCTGACCTATTGAAGTGGAAGCCTCAAAGTAAGCCTGCCAGATTGGTTTCTCTTCTCTTTCCCTTAAAAATTCCCAGAAAGAATCGTAGAACACTGTCTCAAAATTTCTAGCCCACCATGGCTTATTCTCAAAAACTAGCTCTTTCCCAGGGGATAGAACGTATGCAAGCTTGAATAAATCAGAGGGGGAATTATCAAGGATATGCGTTAATATCTCCATATTAATGGGCTTATTGTCAAAGATCACCCATACGTGAGTTCCCTTTTCTATCCTCCACATTATTTCCTCGAGCTTTTTTAAGAATATCTGCTTGTGGAATAGGTACGAAGTTGGATCGAGGAACAGCTTCCTTGCATTTCCGTACTTTATTCCCCAAACTACCTTCATTCCATTATTCCCAATACCAATAAATACGGGTTTCATCCTCCCTCCTCCAAAGTAAAAAGAAGGAAAATTACTCGAGAGTTGCGTGCTTCTTCCTCATCTCCTTCTCAGTCTTCTGGAAGGTTGCCATCAATAGAGCGATGATACCATCGAGGAATATCATCGTTGAGTCCTCAAATAGCGTTCCCATTGGGGCGGTCCACTTGTACTGGGTAAGCATCTGCCTTGCTATGTAGTCTGTCGGTAAATCAGTCTTCGTCCTCCCAGGAATTTCAACAACGACATCAGCGAGTTTGCCTAGTGTTGAGTCCTTATAGGAAGTTATCGCAACAACCTTCCCTCCCTGTTGCTTTGCTATTTCAGCTGCATCCACTATGGTCTTGGTCTCACCGGAACCGCTGATTGCTATCAAAAGGTCTCCAGGCTCAAAGGCTGGGGTTATAGTTTCACCAACAACGTAAACGTTAAAGTCAAGGTGCATCAGCCTCATGGCAAATGCCTTACCAACTAGGCCGCTCCTCCCAGCCCCATAGATGAATATCTTGTTTGCCCCGATCATAGCGTCTACTAGCCCTCTTACCTCCTCAAGTTTCAGCTTATCGGCGACCTCTTCAACGTGCTCGGTTATGTCCTTCATGGCTTTCCTTATCGTCTTCATGTACTCATCCCAGAATAAGTCGATTATTCTCCTTGTGACTTCTTCAGGATCCTTGGCCTTGGTTATCGCGCTTCCCACGATGATTATTGTCGCTCCAAGCTCAATAACCTTTGGAATTGTCTCTAAATTTAATCCGCCTGCAACCGCAACTGGAACTTTAACGGCTTTTACGACCTTCTCTAGATCTTCAAGCGGTGATTTACCCTGGGCCTGCTCGTCTATTCCAGTGTGAACTAGGATATAGTGAACTCCCATCTTTTCAAGTTCCTTGGCCCTCTTAACCTTATCCTTGACTCCTATAAGGTCAACCATGACCTTTACCCCGTACTTCCTCGCAACCGCAAGGGCATCCTTTATAGTCTTATCATCGGCAACTCCAAGTATTGAAACAACATCTGCCCCATGTCTTGCGGCCATTTCAACCTCAAGTGCGCCGGTGTCCATTGTTTTTAAGTCCGCAACAATCTTCCTGTCTGGGAACCTTCTCTTCAAGAGCTCAACGGCCCTCATTCCCTCCTTCTTTATAAGGGGAGTTCCAACCTCGAGCCAGTGAGCACCGCCACGAGCAGCTTTTTCTGCGATAGAAATGGCCTGCTCTATGTCGGTTAAATCGAGAGCAACTTGGAGGATCATCCCTCACACCCGCTGATGAGTAGGGAAACCCTCTTTTAAACTTTATACTAATTATAGTTTGATGAAGATGAGGGTAATTAGGAAAATTTATTGGAGCAAAGACTTCGACAGTAGCCATTTCCTTGTTCTGCCTTACGAAAGTAAATGCCTTCGGATCCATGGGCACACGTACAAGGTCGAGGTGGAGATCGAGGGTGAGGTCAACGAGAATGGGATGATATTTGACTTCAATCACCTCTCAGAATTAGCCAAATTGCTAGATCATAGGCTGATAGTTAGCGAAAAGTGGATTAAAGAAAACGGGGAGACCATTATTATCGAAAAAAACGGTAAAAAGCTTGAACTACCAAAGAGTGAAGTCGTTGTTATTGACAAGTCAAATGTCACCGCAGAGTACCTAGCAGAGTGGTTCGCCGAGAAAATTTTAGAAAAAGCCGGTAAAAACATTAGGGAAATTAAGGTAAAAGTGTGGGAAGATCCGAGGAGCTACGCCGAGATCACTCTAGAACTTCAAGGATCTTAGCCTTTACTATTCCCTTTCCGCCCGTTGGCTCAACGAGGGTTGCTCCACAGACCAAGCACCTAACCCTAGTTGCGGGGTGGCTGAAGACTATCTGCTCATTGCCGCAGTCAATGCACTTAACCCTGAGGAATCTTGACCTTGGCATTGGAATAATGTTCTTGGGCAACGCCATGGCATCACACCTCCACGAGCTCGAACCTCTTTACCCTGAAGCCCTTACCTCTCGTATGGGCCTTTCCGCAGACAGTGCACCTGAACCTTAAATCAAGCTTCTTCACTGGCTTCTCTCTTCCCTCTGGTTTTGGTCTTGGGAATCCTCCGTAGCCCTTAAGGATTCTCCTGAACCTCCTCTGGCCAGCACTAAGCTCGCTCCTTGGCCTCTTCTTTACCTTCTCGACCTTGTGAATGGTGTGCCTCTTACAAAACGGGCAGTAGGTTCTTATTTGCTTTGGATACTTCATCTCCTCCACCTCCTCACGGGGCCCGGTGGGCTCCTTTCTCGGACACCCCCGAGCCATGCCCAGTGATCATGCAATCATGGGTGAAGAGTGTGAGTTTAAAAACCTTTACCAAATTTCTCGTGATGATAATCTTAGCCTCTGCAAGTCCAAGGAGGAGGGAAATCCTTGAGAAGTTCTTCGACATAAAGGTTGTTCCAAGTAATGTGAATGAAGAAAGTCACATCAAAACACCAGAGAAAAGAGTGGTTGAGATAGCTAGAAGGAAGGCGCTCTCTGTATCCCTAAAGTACCCTAACGGGACAATAGTTGCCGCTGACACAGTAGTAGTTTTTGAAAATAATATCCTGGGAAAGCCCAGAGATGAAAGTGAAGCTCGAAAAATGCTTAGAATGCTAAGTGGAAGGGTGCACAAAGTTATCACGGGCTATTGCATAATTCACAGAGGAAAGAGCATAGAGAGTTATGAAGTCACGGAAGTGAAGTTCAGGGAGTTAGACGAGGAACTCATCGAGTGGTACATCAAAACGGGCGAATGGAGGGACAAGGCTGGGGCTTATGGGATTCAGGGCTATGCCTCGGTATTCGTTGAGCGGATCAAAGGGGACTACTATAATGTTGTCGGTTTGCCAATTAAAGTAGTTGTTGAACTGATGAAGCTCGGCATCAAACCAAAGACATGATTTTTAAGGCTTAACGGAATATCACCTCTGGTGATTGCCATGGAGAATCCTTACGAGATTACCGCAGTTGTAGCAAGGGAAATACTTGACAGCAGGGGAAACCCAACCGTTGAAGTTGATGTTTACACTAACGTCGGCATGGGAAGAGCTGCGGTGCCAAGCGGAGCGTCAACTGGAACCCACGAGGCCATTGAGCTAAGGGATGGTGGAAAGAGATATCATGGAAAGGGTGTTAGGAGGGCAGTGGAGAACGTGAACAAGATCATTGCCCCTGAGCTTATTGGAATGGATGTGAGGTGGCAGAGGGAAATTGACACCCTCCTCCTAGAGCTCGATGGAACCGAGAACAAGAGCAACCTTGGAGCGAACGCAATCCTCGCGGTTTCTTTGGCGGTGGCAAAGGCCGCAGCTGACTCCCTAGACCTTCCGCTGTACAGGTACATAGGCGGCGCAAACGCCTACGTTTTACCGGTTCCACTAAGTAACGTCATAAATGGTGGAGTTCACGCTGGAAACGAGCTCGACTTCCAAGAGTTTATGATAATGCCCATTGGCGCTGATTCATTCAGGGAGGCAATAAGGTGGGTATCCGAGACTTACCACGTCCTCAAGAAGGTAATCATGGAGAAGTACGGCAAGAACGCAGTTAACGTTGGTGACGAGGGAGGATTTGCCCCCCCGATGAAGGAAGTGACCGAGCCCTTGGACGTTCTCGTAGAGGCCATTGAGGAGGCAGGATACAAGCCTGGGGATGAAATAGCCTTGGCCCTAGATGCGGCATCAAGCGAGTTCTTTAACGCCGAGATTGGCAAGTACGTTGTTGGGGGTAAGGAGTACACGAGGGAAGAGCTCCTCGAACTCTACAAGGAGCTGACTTCAACATATCCGATAGTCTCAATTGAAGATCCATTCCACGAGGAGGACTGGGAAGGTTTCGTCATGATAACCAAGGAGCTCGGAAAGAAGGTGCAGATAGTAGGTGACGATCTCTTCGTTACAAATCCAAAGAGGCTCGTCAAGGGAATCCAGATGGGTGCAGCTAACGCACTTCTGCTGAAGGTTAACCAGATAGGAACCCTAAGCGAGGCCATTGATGCAGCCTACACTGCATTCAGGGCAGGCTACGGGGTTGTAGTTTCTCACAGATCTGGAGAGACTGAGGATTCAACGATAGCTGATCTCGCAGTTGCCCTAAACGCGGGTCAGATCAAGACCGGAGCTCCTGCAAGGAGTGATAGGAACGCGAAGTACAATCAGCTCATAAGAATCGAAGAGGAGCTCGAGGGAGTCGCAATCTATGCCGGGAAGAAGTTCAGAAAGGTTTTCTTCTGAATGTTTTTTAAACCCTCTTTTCTTTTCAACTTCCATGCTTCCAAAGGCAGAAACCTTCATCGAGAAGTTCAGGCTTGAATCAAGCTTGAGGGCTCTTGAGAGGGTGAAAGATGAGTTACCCCAGGAAGCCTATCTCCGGCTAAAGCACCTTGCCGAGTCCAGGCTTTATGGAAAAGACTTCTCGCGGGAACCTTTGAAATTTAGGATTGCCGTTGCCTACTCTGGAGGAAGTGACAGCTCAGCAACCGTTAAGGTACTTAGCTGGGCTGGATTTAAGGTGATTCCAATTACAGCAAGGCTACCCCAGATGGGAGAGAAAACCCTTGGAAGGGTGAGATCCCAGGGAGCAGTTCTAGTGGAAGTCCCAGGATACATGGAAGAAATGAGAAGGCTCATGGAGAAGAGGGCTCCAATCTGCGGCAGATGTCACTCAATGGTCATGAGCGCTGTTGAACGGAAAGCTAGAGAGCTGGGCATAAAAGTTGTCGCAAGTGGAGACATGCTGAGCGTTGGTAGCGGCTCCATCTATAAAAAAGATGGCATGATCGTGCTTAATCTGCCGGCTTTTTTGGCACTAAACAAGGCACAACTCTTGGAGATCCTTGGTTGGAAGGAGTACGAGCTCAAGTTTGGTTGCCCCCTATGGAGGGAAGCCGTGAAGAGGGCTCCGATAATGAAGAGGTTTGCAATCCAGAGAATACTGAGGGAGTTGAGAGCAGGTGTTTTGACTGAGGAAATGGCAAAAGAACTTATAATGGACGTTCTTAGGGCTTAAACGAACCTTGCAGGTCTTAATGTTTTCACGCTGATTTCCTTCCTAATCGTGACCCTGAAGCCCTCCTTGGCAACGTACGTTTTAATCCCCGTGATGTTCTGAATGAACTCGGCCTCCTTATAGGGGCCCGCGAAGTGCATTTTCATCCCTGCGTGAGTCATTATCAATACTTCAGGTTTTTCCTTCATGGCCTTCAGCATGTAAATTATATCCTCAGTGCATAGGTGATAGGGGATTCTCATGTCCCTGGGCCTCGTAACTGAGGCTATTAAAACCCTGGCCCCTTCGTGCCACTCGACGAGCTCGTCGAAGTACTGGGTGTCTGGAATGTAAGATATATCCCCGTAAGCCGTCTTCAAGCGAAATCCTATCGTCGTCGGATCGCTATGTATGGAGGGGGTAATTATCATTTCCTCCTGCCCTATCTTGAACCTGTCCCCAGGATTTGGGGTGTGAACCTCCTCGAGGGCGTCGAGGTGATACTTGCTTAATGCGGGAGTGTGGTTCTCATCCCCATGAACAACGCTTCTTGAGCCAATTAAAATCCCCCTCTTCTTGGTAACTCCATAAGTCATTCCCTCAACTAAAACCTCAGCATCGTTGCAGTGATCGGTGTGCCTGTGGGAGATGAAGAGAACGTCGATCTTCCTGGGATCTATCTTGTACCTCCACATCCTAACTAACGCTCCAGGCCCAGGATCAACGTAAATATTCTTACTCGCCCTTATAAAGAAACCCCCGGTAGCCCTTGCCTGTGTTATCGTGACGAATCTTCCGCCACCGCCGCCAAGAAAGGTTATCTCTATCATCTCACACCTCCCCCATAACATCACCTAATCAATTTTTAAGCGTTCTTAAAGGCTTAAATACGTGAATTTAGCGTAAGTTATTGAGGGATTAGGTATGATACTTGACGCTGACTATATCACCGAGGATGGAAAACCGATTATAAGAATTTTCAAGAAAGAGAACGGCGAGTTTAAGGTTGAATATGACAGGAACTTTAGGCCCTACATCTACGCCCTCCTTAGGGATGACTCCCAAATCGATGATGTGAAGAAGATAACCGCCGAGAGGCATGGGAAGATAGTGAGAATTATAGATGCCGAAAAGGTAAGGAAGAAGTTCCTGGGGAGGCCAATTGAAGTATGGAAGCTGTACTTTGAACACCCCCAGGATGTTCCCGCAATAAGGGATAAGATAAGGGAGCATCCCGCAGTTGTTGACATCTTTGAGTACGACATTCCGTTCGCGAAGAGGTACCTAATAGACAAGGGACTAATTCCAATGGAAGGCGATGAAGAGCTCAAGTTGCTCGCATTTGACATAGAAACCCTCTATCACGAGGGGGAGGAGTTCGCGAAGGGGCCCATTATAATGATAAGCTATGCTGATAAGGAAGAAGCCAAAGTCATAACGTGGAAAAAGATCGATCTCCCGTACGTCGAGGTAGTTTCCAGCGAGAGGGAGATGATAAAGCGGTTCCTCAAGGTGATAAGGGAGAAGGATCCCGATGTTATAATAACCTATAACGGCGATTCTTTCGACCTCCCCTACCTAGTCAAGAGGGCCGAAAAGCTCGGGATAAAGCTACCCCTGGGGAGGGACGGCAGTGAGCCAAAGATGCAGAGGCTTGGGGACATGACAGCGGTGGAGATAAAGGGAAGGATACACTTCGACCTCTACCACGTGATCAGGAGAACGATAAACCTGCCAACGTACACCCTCGAGGCAGTTTATGAGGCAATATTCGGAAAGCCAAAGGAGAAAGTTTACGCTCATGAGATAGCGGAGGCTTGGGAGACTGGAAAGGGACTGGAGAGAGTTGCAAAATACTCAATGGAGGATGCAAAGGTAACGTACGAGCTCGGTAGGGAGTTCTTCCCAATGGAGGCTCAGCTTTCAAGGTTAGTCGGCCAGCCCCTGTGGGATGTTTCTAGGTCTTCAACCGGCAACTTGGTGGAGTGGTACCTCCTCAGGAAGGCCTACGAGAGGAATGAGTTGGCCCCAAACAAGCCGGATGAGAGGGAGTACGAGAGGAGGCTAAGGGAGAGCTACGCTGGGGGATACGTTAAGGAGCCGGAGAAGGGACTCTGGGAAGGGTTAGTATCCCTAGATTTCAGGAGCCTGTACCCCTCGATAATAATCACCCATAACGTCTCACCGGATACGCTGAACAGGGAAGGGTGCAGGGAATATGATGTAGCTCCAGAGGTCAAGCACAAGTTCTGCAAGGACTTCCCGGGATTTATCCCCAGCCTGCTCAAGAGGTTGTTGGATGAGAGGCAAGAAATAAAAAGGAAGATGAAAGCTTCTAAAGACCCAATCGAGAAGAAGATGCTTGATTACAGGCAACGGGCAATCAAAATCCTGGCAAATTCATATTACGGATATTATGGGTACGCAAAAGCCCGTTGGTACTGTAAGGAGTGCGCAGAGAGCGTTACGGCCTGGGGAAGGGAGTATATAGAGTTCGTAAGGAAGGAGCTGGAGGAAAAGTTCGGGTTCAAAGTCCTATACATAGACACAGATGGGCTCTACGCCACAATTCCTGGGGCAAAACCCGAGGAGATAAAGAAGAAAGCCCTAGAGTTCGTAGATTATATAAACGCCAAGCTCCCAGGGCTGTTGGAGCTTGAGTACGAGGGCTTCTACGTCAGAGGATTCTTCGTGACGAAAAAGAAGTATGCGTTGATAGATGAGGAAGGGAAGATAATCACTAGGGGGCTTGAAATAGTCAGGAGGGACTGGAGCGAAATAGCCAAAGAAACCCAAGCAAAAGTTCTCGAGGCTATCCTAAAGCACGGTAACGTTGAGGAGGCCGTAAGGATAGTTAAGGAGGTAACTGAAAAGCTGAGCAAGTACGAGACACCTCCAGAAAAGCTAGTCATTTACGAGCAGATCACGAGGCCCCTCCATGAATACAAGGCTATAGGCCCGCACGTTGCCGTGGCAAAAAGGTTAGCCGCTAGAGGAGTAAAGGTGAGGCCCGGCATGGTTATAGGATACATAGTTCTAAGGGGAGACGGGCCAATAAGCAAGAGGGCTATCCTTGCAGAGGAGTTCGATCCCAGGAAGCATAAGTATGACGCTGAGTATTACATAGAAAACCAAGTTTTACCTGCCGTTCTTAGAATATTAGAGGCCTTTGGGTACAGGAAAGAAGATCTCAGGTGGCAGAAGACCAAACAGACAGGTCTTACGACATGGCTTAACGTCAAGAAGAAGTAATGTTTATATACTCGTAATGCGAGTATTAAGTGGGTGATGAAATGGCAGTATTGAGCATAAGGATTCCGGATGAGCTGAAGGAGAAGATGAAGGAGTTCGACATAAACTGGAGCGAGGAGATCAGGAAGTTCATAAAAGAGAGGATAGAGTACGAGGAAAGGAAGAGAACCCTTGAGAAAGCTCTAGAACTCCTAAAGAATACTCCAGGATCAGTCGAGAGAGGATTTTCAGCAAGGGCAGTGAGGGAGGATCGTGATAGTAATTGATGCCTCTATCCTGGTCAAACTCATCTTAAAAGAGGAAGGGTGGGAGCAAATAGAACTCACTCCAAATACGGTAACTCTAGATTATGCTTTCGTTGAGTGCATAAACGCTATATGGAAGGCCGTTAGGCTAAACAGAATCCCAAGGGAGAGCATCACCGAGAGACTGGAAGTTCTTAAGCTGGTCAGGAATTCAATCATAGTCGCCAAGGTTGATGATTTCTTCGAAAGGGGGCTAGAGATAGCGCTTGAGGAAGGAATAGCAGTGTATGATGCCTTTTACATAGCCCTAGCTGAGTCCTTGGAGGCAAGGTTAGTTACGGCAGATGAGAAGCAGTACAATGCAGCTAAAAACTACGTTCCTGCGAAGCTCGTATGAACCTGTAGATATCGACCTTGATCCTTTCAAGCCTTTTTCTGTGGAAGAAGAACTGTGCAGGGATCTCGATTTCAGTTGTTATCCTATGACTCATTACAAAATTATTTTCCTGGGAGAATCTCTCTATAAACTTCCTAACCTCGGGCTTTGCTAGGTGGATTGAGTACACCACGTTAGATACTTCAAATGCCTTCAATAGGAAAGGCTTGTCAGCATGCTTCCGCTGGCTTCCAAAGGGGGGATTCATAACTACGGTATCGACCTTTTCGCTGAACTCGTTAACGTCCCCAACGATCACCTTAACGTTATCAAAACCTTTAACGTTCTCCTTAAGCACCTCAACCGCCTCAGGATCAACTTCAACTGCATAAACCTTCTTGGCACCGAGCAATAAAGCGCCAACAGTCAAAACTCCAGTTCCGGCTCCTAAGTCAGCAACAACCTTGCCTTCAATATCTCCCAGGGAATATGCAAGCCAGAGGAGTTCTGATGCCGCATTTCCTGGAGTTCTGTACTGCTCCAGCCAGGGCTTTGGATTTTGAAAGCCCTTCAGCTTTGATAAAATAATGGCTAGTTCTTTCTTCCTCATCACCGCGCAATAATTTTTGATCGTTTAAGTCTTTTCTTGAATTATTTCAATAAATTAACTAAAATTTTGCCGTTATTACTATTTTAACTGCGTAATCTTCTTAACTGTGAAGTTCTTCTTTCATAGGTGGGGGTGGTTGAATGGCAAAGATAGTCCTCAGCACGGATGAAACATTAACGAGCACGTATCACGACGTTCCACTCTTGGACTTTCTAGGGTGTGCACCCTATGATAAGCTACCGAAGTGGGTGTTCAGGTTACTGGACAGCCAGTTGCCAGATAACAATGGAGTACTAACCCAAGCTCCCTACGGACTCAGGAAAATTGAGGCCGCTCTGCTGAGGTGTTTTTCAAGGGATGAGGTTGTAGTGGCTCACCCTAGGAAGATAGAGCAGTTCATTGACGAAAACACTGAGATGGTAGCTCTTTATGAGATGGATCCCCTTGGCCTGGGCCCAGTAACAATGATGTTCACAAATGGAGGACAGTGGAGGAGCTACACAAGTGTCAAGTTCAAAGAGCTCGTGACCAGAATAAATTCGCTCAGGGATAAGAAGAACCTCAAGTTCAAGTTGGTTGTTGGGGGGCCAGGATCATGGCAACTTGAAACTAGAAGGGATGAGAGGGAGAGACTAAGAGTAGACCACGTGGTCATTGGCGAGGCAGAGCACGTAATATGTGACATAATTCAGGCGATAATCGAGGGTTCCGCTGATGAAACGATATTCATTAGGGGATGGCCTAAGGTTGAGGAGATACCAACTATAGTTGGCCCTTCTTATAAGGGATTAGTTGAGGTAATGAGGGGATGCGGAAGGGGATGCAGGTTCTGTGAACCAAACCTTAGGGTTGCACGTTTCATTCCGCTGGAAAAGATAGAGGAGGAGATAAAGCTGAACATAAATGCGGGAATTGACCATGCATGGCTACACAGTGAGGATATATTTTTGTATAAGGTCGAGGATAGGAAAAACTTCTACCCAAACGCCGAAGCAGTAATCGAGCTGTTTGAAATGGCTAGGAAATATACCAAGCACGTCAACCCAACCCACGGAACGGTAGCTGGAGCCTTAGCGGTTCCAGGAATGATAGAAGAAATCTCAAGGATAGTTGAGGCCAATGACACTCATTGGGTAGGTATACAGGTTGGAATGGAAACGGCCGATCCAGAGATTATTGGAAAGCTTATGAACAACAAGATGAAGCCCTTCTCACCCGAGGAGTGGCCGTGGGTTCTGCTTAATGGAACCTACGTTTTCAACAAGAACTACTGGTTCCCGGCTTACACTACAATTCTGGGGCTTCCTGGGGACAATGATGACGCTGAGATTATGACTGCTCAACTGATAATTACAATGGAGAAGGAGTTGGAAGAGAAACTCGGAAACAGGGCCCACTTTACTGTCACGCCTTTAGCCTTCGTTCCTATGGGCGTTCTGAAGGGTGAAGAATTTTACAGAGTAGATGATATGATAACCTACGGCCAGTTCCTTCACCTTTATTACGCATGGAAGCACATGGCGAGGGAGGTTCTGAAAGGCCTACCCAAGGTCATGAAGGATAACCTATTCCTAGTTCCATTTTATCCACTGGCAATGGTGGGAGTTAAGGTAGTTATTAGGCAGATAGAGAAGTGGGGCAGGAAGAGGGGATTTGAAGTCAAGAAGCTCGAGCCCCTAGATATAAGGATAGAGGTTGAAGAGCACAGATGGAGCTACAAGCCGATCTTAGCCGAGGCGTACTAAGACTATCATTGCCTGCCGTTCTCCCGTCCTGTATCGTTGTGATACAGGGCGGGTCATCACGGCGATGCCCGGGCCCCCTCACGGCAGAAACTCCACCCCCGTCGCCGGAGGCTTCATCGCACTACCGTTGACGGAAACCCGAGCTCCATCCACAACCACACACAATGAGACTAATAAAGGTTTCTGCCTCTCCGCGGGAAGCTCATGAGGAGCCCGCTTTATTCTTATATTCTTGTATTCTTATATTCTTACCCTAAGGCTTATATTCTTACCCTAAGGACTTGGGGGATTCTCAAAAAGGAATAAACTTAAATCATGCCAAGCCTTCTCTTAGCCTCATCGCTCATCCTATCTGGTGTCCATGGTGGATCGAAAGTAAGCTCAACCTCAACATCTTTAACCCCAGGGATCTCCAGGACTTTCTCTTCAACGGCCCTTAGGATCCACAGGGTTAGGGGGCATCCTGGGGTGGTCATTGTCATTTTTATGTATACTGTGTTATTAGGATTTACCCTTACCTCGTATATCAGGCCTAAATTGACAACATCAATCCCAATCTCGGGATCAATGACTTCCTTAAGCTTCTCTAGAATCATCTCTTCGGTTAATTTAACATCCTCTTCACTCTTTTTCTCTCTCACAAACCCAATCTCGACTTGCTTAACCCCCTCGAGCTCCTTTATTCTGTTGTAAACTTTCAAAAGCGTTGCATCATCAATCTTCTCCTTAAAAGTTATTTTAACGGTTTCATTCTCAACTTCTAAGTTTTCAATTATCTCATTCTTTCCTATAATCTCTTCGACGACTTTCTCCACTCCTTCTTTCGTTACCAAATCTCCACACCCGGTGGTAGTTTTGATAAACAGATTTAAACCTTTTGGGTCAGAATTGTTCCATCAATTCTTTTACACTTGCCTAGTTGATAAACTGACAAAATGGATTCAAAAAATATGTATTTTAAGCCAATAAATTTAATAATGTCAAAATGCACACGTTTAAACAAGGGTGAGAAAAATGGAGAACGCTCTCAAGAAGCTTAAAAACTTCCTTGAGAAAGAGCAGTTCGAAAAAATTGAAAGAATAGATAACCCTTATCTCCACGAATTCTTGGCGGAGTGGATTGAATGGCTCCAACCGAGCAAGATATTTGTTTGCACCGATTCACCTGAAGATGAAGAGTACGTCCGTTGGAAGGCCCTCTATTATGGAGAGGAAAAGATGCTTGAAATGCCTAGGCACACCGTCCATTACGACAACTACTACGACCAGGCGAGGGATAAGGCAAATACTAAGCTCTTGGTTCCCAAAGGAGTAACATTGCCGTTCCTTAACACTATGGACAGGGAGGAAGGCCTTAGGGAAATCAGGGAAATAATGAAAGGGATAATGAGGGGCAAAGAACTCTTTATATGCTTTTTTGTACTCGGCCCAAAGAATTCTGTCTTTACGATTCCTGCAGTTCAGTTAACCGATTCGGCTTACGTCGCACACTCTGAATTCCTATTGTACAGGAAGGGTTATGAGGAGTTTGTAAGGATGGGGCCAACAAGAAACTTCCTCAAGTTCGTTCATTCTGCTGGAGAGCTCGATGAGAGGAAGACGAGCAAGAACCTTGACAAAAGAAGGATATACATTGACTTGGTAGATGAAACCGTTTACTCAGCGAACACTCAGTATGGTGGAAACACTATAGGGTTGAAGAAATTGGCATTCAGACTTACAATTCAAAGGGCCGTTAGAGAAGGCTGGCTAAGTGAGCACATGTTCCTGATGAGAGTTAATGGACCGAATGGAAGGAAAACCTACTTTACAGGAGCTTACCCAAGCATGTGTGGAAAAACATCAACGGCAATGATACCATGGGAGAACATAGTTGGTGATGACCTCGTTTTCATAAAGAATCTAGATGGGAGGGCTAGGGCAGTAAACGTTGAAATTGGTGTCTTCGGAATAATTGAGGGAGTAAACGAAAAGGATGACCCAATTATATGGAAAGTCCTTCATTCTCCAGTCGAGATTATATTCTCTAATGTCCTTGTCAAGGACGGCAGGCCTTACTGGAATGGAATGGGAATTCCAATTCCTGATGAGGGAGAGAACCACAGCGGAAAGTGGTGGCGTGGGAAGAAGGATAAGGAGGGCAAGGAGATACCTCCAAGTCACAAGAACGCTAGGTTTACGGTTAGGCTTGAGGCCTTTCCAAACCTTGACAGAGAGGCTTTGGAAAACCCATGTGGGGTTGAGGTTGGCGGAATGATATTTGGTGGAAGAGATCCAGATACGTGGCCTCCGGTTAGGGAGGCGTTTAACTGGCAACACGGTGTAATAACGATGGGAGCCTCACTTGAGAGCGAAACCACAGCAGCAACCCTGGGCAAAGAAGGAGTCAGAGCCTTTAACCCAATGTCAATCCTTGACTTTTTGAGTGTGCACATAGGTGATTACATCAGGAACTACCTAGAGTTTGGGAGGAAGCTAAAGAAGACTCCAAAGATATTTGCAGTAAACTACTTCCTCAGAGAGAACGGTCAATGGCTAAACGAGAAGCTTGATAAGGCGGTATGGCTCAAGTGGATGGAGCTCAGAGTTCACGGTGACGTAGAGGCTATTGAAACTCCAATAGGATACATTCCAAAGTACGATGACCTTAAGGTTCTCTTTAAGCAGGTATTAAACAAGGAGTACAGTAAAGAAGATTATGAGAAGCAGTTTAAGATAAGGGTTCCCGAGTTGCTCGCCAAGATAGAGAGGATATGGAAGATCTACGAACCTTTAGACAATATCCCGGAGGAGCTCTTTAAGGAGCTTGAAAAGGAAAAGGAAAGATTGCTGAAAGCAAGGGAGAAATACGGGGATTATATAAGTCCTTTCATATTACTCAAGAGTTAAAAATCTTGAGCTTGCGATGAGTATCCCTAAACTAATGACTATCGGGGCAGTATCCTTAAGGTCTGCTCCTAGCATAACAGATATTCCCAGCATCGTGCCCACAGCAAGGGACATCAGCCCTATCTTGGCAAGGGCTTTTCTTTCTCCCCCTTTTGCATGAACCCCCATTCCCACTAATATCCCTGAATAATAAAGTGGCCTATAAATAATTCCCGCAATTAGTAGGGCTATAATAATTATGTCCTTGTGAGATGGTCTGTACTCTGTTAGTATTTCGTATAAAGCAAAAATTGAAGGTATAACAAACATAAAAATACCTTCGAGGATCTCTGTGCTTATTGTTCCCATCGCAACTATGGAGTATACTACATATATGAGTAATTTTATATCCTTATTTTTAACGAGATAGCTAGGGATTAGAAGTAAAGGAGCGGGATTTTTTAACATCAGACCTGCTACTAATAAGGCTGCGAGACCTATCATTTTATCACCCTAAGGACTTCTTTTCCATAGTCACTTGGCCCTAGGTCTATCGTTGGGACAAGGGCGTTAAATTTTTTAATTAAGTTTTCTCTCTCTTTCATTCTCCTGTAAAGCTTTCTTAGTGTCTCCTCATTGAGCTCTCCTTGATAAAATAAAACAGGATTTGGGGATAAGATTATTATTCTGTGCTTCTTCCTAATTATTGATAATAAGGCATAAAGTCGTGATGTTTGACTTGTTAGGTCAGAAATTATAATTATATATGAAGGAGTTTTTATTTCAAGGAGGGCCTCCCATATTCCTTTTCTTTTTCTGAAGGATTTCCTAAGGAAATTTAGAGCTTTTGTGCTTACCTTTTTTATCTCTGCCCTTAAGCTAAGAATGCCTCTTTCCCTCTTGTATTTTATTTCCATTCTTATCTTGTTAAGATGACCTTCCCCCCTTCCTGGGGGGATCCTCTTATATCCTCCTTCCCAGTATTTTATAAGGCCAACATAATATCCGTTCCGAATTAACATTGTTGCTATGTATAATGCTAGGGCTGATGCATAGTCAATTTTTCCTTTTCTCATTTCTCTACTTTGGTCTAAAATTATGTAGACCTCACTCTCCTTTTCTTTCAAAAATTCCCTTATTATGAGCTTCTTTAGTCTAGCTGAGGCCTTCCAGTCAATCTTCTTGATATCATCCCCAGGAATATACTCCCTGAGGCCGTAAAACTCAAGGCTCTCGGTTCCTATAACTCCTTTCTTGTACCTTTCCTTTAATCTAAGTCTATACTCTTCTTTTGCAGCTTCTCTTATTGAGTCTACTGAAGGAACGACTTCAACTCTAACTCCTGAAAATATCTTTTCTTGAACTTGTAAACCCAAGAAATCCTCTACCTTTACTTTAAGATGGAGCTCGTATATTCCCTTTCTTTTTGGTCTAATTTTAATTTTTACATCCTTCTGTCCTTTTACTCTTACTCGTATTTTTTCGCTAACTACAGACTCCCCCTCAAATTCTGCATTTACTATTCCTTTCCCCCTGAAGAAAACAGGAATTTCGATATCTTTACCCTCCTCTATGGATACTGAGTTATTACAAATCCTGACTTCAATATTCGGATTGAATGTTAGCTTTGAATAATACATATATAAAAATAATGTAAATGCGAAAATTGCTGGCGGTATATCCCCCACAAGGTAAGAGTGAAAGATTCCCAGGAATATAAGCGTCCAGATATAAAGCTCTCTCTTCATATGGGCACCTCTACCTTTTCTAATATTTCCCTCACAATAGTTTCTCCCTTCACACCTTCTACTTCATATTCTGCTTTAACCATTAATCTATGTGCGAGAACGGGAATTGCCAAGCTCTTCACGTCATCTGGAATAACGTAGTCTCTTCCCTCAAGAAATGCTTTTGCCTTAGATGCGTAGAGGAGATGCTCCGATGCTCTGGGAGATGCTCCAATTAAGAGTCTTTCATCTGTTCTCGTTCTTGTAACTATCTCATAGAGGTATCTCAGCACGTCATCACTAACTTTTACATTTTTAGTCTCTTCTATAGCAGTTATTATTTGAGCCTTTGTAAACACTGTCTTGACTTCACTGAATTCTCCTCTGTCCTTCCTTCTAAGCATTTCAAGTTCTTCCTCTTTATCTGGATATCCCACCTTGATCTCCATCATAAACCTATCAATCTGAGCCTCGGGTAAATTATACACTCCCTCAAATTCTAGTGGATTTTTTGTTGCTATAACCAAGAAAGGTCTGTCAAGCTTGTACGTTTTTCCTTCAATTGTAACTTGTCTCTCTTGCATTGCCTCTAAAAGTGCAGACTGTGTTTTTGGTTGAGCTCTATTTATTTCATCTGCTAACACGATATTCGCAAAGATTGGGCCTTTCTTTATTTTCCAAAGCCCGTCGATTTGATCATAGTACACCGTTCCTAATATATCAGCGGGTAACAGATCTGGTGTTAACTGGATCCTTGAAAATTTTAGGCCAAGGGCCTGAGCAAAGCTCTTGGCTATTGTAGTTTTTGCGACTCCGGGAATTCCTTCGATTATTACGTGCCCCTCCGCTAGTAATGCTATTGTTAGTAGCTCTATAACGTCATCTTTTCCTACAACTGCCTTGTGTATTTCCTTTTTGAGGATGCTTAGGAGTTTTCTTCCGTCCATTTTGACCACCTACTAATTTCACTCATTATCCTATTTAGCACTCTACCATCATATCCTTCTCCTTCAAGCTTCTTTATAACATCCTGAATGCTTTTCTCTTCCTCTTTAAACAGTCTTTCTAAGATTTTTAGCGCGGCTTTAAGGATTTCCTCAAGTGTCCTAAGGGCAAGTCCACTTTCTATAGATAAAACAAGGACTCCAACAAGGGCTGTAACGTAGAAGGCTTTTTTCCTATCTAGGGATCTCCTGATTACTAAGGTTCCCGCTTGATAGAAATTCATGTTTGAATGGTGAGCCTCGTCTATATATACGGGATACTTTACATACAAGGATATGAAAACATTTATGAATTTTGCATTAAATTTTATCATATCGTTTATAAAGGCACTGGGATCTGAGAATAAGATTATTCTACCTTTTTCATATTTAAACTCTGTCATTATTGGGTATTCTCTAAAGTTCCTCCCAAGAAGTGTTATTCTGCTTGTAAACATGGATCCATTAGTTCCAATAATCACGGAGGGCATATTTAGTACAACTTTACTTACGTTGGCACTTATGTTTGGATCTTTGATTTTCACTATCACAGGAAAGTAAGAACTTTTAATATAAAACACCTCTTTTGGTGTTTTTGGTGAGAATCTTATAGAGAGATTAAGCCCTTTCAATATCTGGTTACCTGTCCCAAAGTCATCAATTAATATAAGGGTTCCACCATTCTTTAGGAACTTCTGAATTTCTACAATTTCCAACTGAGAATAACTCATATCAGGGCCTATTATAATTAGTGTTCCTTTCTTGTCTTCAAGCTTATAGGAGTTAAATGGAGAAAAAACGGGAATAACATCTCCTTTTTTATACAGGAGTTTTGCAAATTCGGAGCATCCATTCCACCCAGTGTTAAATATGCTGAATTCTGCATTTGTAAGAAATATGGGGATTGATACTGGCATTATTAACATCGCTATCCCAATTGCGAGTAGGGTGAAGTAAAATGCTCTCTTCATAGTTTTTCACCTATTATAATTGTCAATATTGTTCTAGCTATTGACCTGAAGAATCTTGTAATCTCGATACTTGTGGGGATCTTCATGCCGTAAACTGTTTTTTCGTGGACTTCGGTGGCATCTTTGAACTCTCTTCTAACTTCATCATCAATTTTAGCTAACAGCTCTCTTGGAGTAGTGCTTCTTTTTAGTTTGTACCTTTCTATAAGCTTAAGGTAGGTTTTCCTGTACCACTCTCTGAGGCTCTTTCTTTCTTCATTTTCTTTTTTCTTTGCTATTTCAGGTATCTCATGCTCCTTAATCACTATTCCCATTTTCTTTTTACCTTTTTGAGGCCTCAAATAAAGTAAAAGGCCAAGAAGAGTTATTATTGCCATACCTGCTATTTCCTCATATTTTACCACATAGACGCTAACAGTTAAAACATTACTTTCGGCGGGGGCGTACAGGAAATTTCCGGGGAACTTTGCCACTATCTCATGCTTTCCTGGGGAGGATAGCCGAAGTGTCATCTTAAACTTATGCAGAGCTGTAAATTTCTTGACTTCTTTCCCATCGACGAGTATTGAAATGTTAATTCCTGGAACGCTAGTATTTCCTGTTATCTCTATTAGCTCCCCGACTCTAGCTTTACTGGGCCCTTCTATCCTTATTTGAACAGGCATTTTGAGTACATTAACTTTTGTACTCCTGGAGCATTTTTCATGGACATTATCTCCTGGATAAAAAATGGTTACTGGGTAGGTTCCGGGGTTCTGAAAAGTGTAGTGTATGGAGAATTCTCCTTTTTCATTCGTTTTAATTTGGATATTGTTTGCATATATTATCGCGTTGGGAATAGGAAATCCAAGAGCATCTCTTAGTACTCCATTGAGTACTATCGTTGAATTCGGATAACCTGAGGGGGAATTCACGATGATTGAACATGGTATCTTAGATACATTGATTAATACAGTGTTTGACTTTTTGCCTTTTGCAGTTAAATAGACCCTATAAGAACCAATTTTAGTAAATTTATAAGTTATAGAGAAGTTTCCAGGCACCTGGACGGAGTAATTCCCAATGTGAAGAGTCACTTCTGGGAAGATGGAGTATCCATATATAGTCACGTTTTCAAATATGTAGGGATTTTTCTTAGAAACGTACACGGCAAGTGTTGTGTTATCTCTTGTTATTTTACTTGATACTATTTTTAGGTAATATCTAAGTAGCCTCTCAATATCGTCAAGGGCATCTTCGACTTTTGAGGTATCTAAAGCTTTAGTATTGTTGTTTACTATAAATTTCATATTCTTGATGCTCTTAATGGTCTCATTAGCGTCTCTCAGGTTATTAAATGCAAATTCCAGGGATAGCTTAGCTTTGGTATACATTCCAAGGTTATAGAATTTTTTAAAATCATTAATACCTTTGATTATATTCCCTACCTCCTTTGAGAGCTGTACGAAGGGAGGTAGGTACATAGTTAATGTTATGTTAACCCCTCTCGCTCTATAGAATTCCTCCTCTTCTTTTGTCCAATTAATTATCAGTTGAAGTTTACTATATTGGGTCTGATTTAAATCTTTAAGAGCTGAGGCTGAGATATCTAAGATTGTCGAGAAAAACTCATACAACGCGGAATCATCTCTAAGGGCACTTTCAAATTTTACCTGTCTAATTTGAGCTAGTGTTGGGGTTATAAGGAGTAAGACTATTGCCAGTGAAGTAAGGACTTTCCTCATCGCTCTCACTAACATATAACCCTTTTAAATATTTGGGGGTTAGTGATCTTGGGTCTGACGATGAAGAGGGTTTTAATCTCTGGGTTGGCGATCATTGGAATTGGAATATTTGTGACTATAATTTCAGTGATTATGGGCACAGACACCCTTAACATTGGACTAGCTGCTTTGATAATTGGCGCCGTTGTTCTAGCCTTTAAATCTGAGGAGTACGTTCGAAGGGATACTTTAGATCTCGTTGTTACTTCGGTTCAGGAAAGCTTGAAAAAAATGATTAACGATCTTGGATTAGAGGGAAATGCTGTTTACATACCGCCTTATGAAAATTTACCGGAAGGTGGCATCTTTATTCCCTTAGTTCAAGATTATAGAATAGACCTAGGTAAGTTAAGTGAGGATTCTGTGTTCTTAACTGAAGTAAGTAGTGAACGTGAGATGGGCTTATTAATAAAGCCTCCTGGGGGTAAAATTGTTGAAAAATTTGAGGAGCACTTAGAGGGGGAAATAACTAGTGTTTCAGAAGTTGAAAGTGTTAGCACTGCGGTTCTTAGATTCCTAGAACTTGCTGAAAGTATCCATATAGAAGATGCCGGTGATACATTTTACGTCTATGTGAAGCCTAGAAATATGGAATTTTGCAAGAGGCAAGTTAAGAACTGTAATCAAGTTGCATGTCCAATATGCTCTTCAGTTCTCTTGGGGTTGGCAAAGGGCAGTGGGCAACTACTTGAAAGTGAGAGGTTTGAGATTGTTGGTGAGAGAGTTAGAATTACCGTGAAAAAACTTGGAGGGATTAGCGAATGGATGTGAGTGACTACATTCTATCTTTTATTTCAGTTTGGATCGTTCTATCTGCCCTCTTGACGTCTAAGGTGGATGTTTTTCTAACACTGTCCTTGATAGGAATTCTGGTAGCAATAACTGTTGGTGGGGAATACATGTCAAAAAAACAAAAGGATAATATCACTCCAATAGTGGAAGTTCTCCTTGCAACATTTGTCGTGATTGTCCTAAAGAAAGTATATGAAGTGCTTAGCGGGTGATACCATGAGGGTCAAGTATAGATATATGACAATCCTAGGTATAGTTTTAGCTTTAGTAGTTAGACTGGTTCCTTTAAGGATGAAATATATGTACGGTTACGATCCTTATTTCCACTTAAAGTACATCCTGTATTGCATGGAGAAAGGCCAGTGGGTGAACTTTTTCCCCTATGCCCTTGGCCCATGGGGGATGAAGGTAAAGCTCTTTCACCCTCTTGGCCTCTGGGCAACTCCAGCCTACCTTTCTAAAATACTTCCAGGCTCCATTGATTTTGCTTTTAAAGTAACCCCTGTAATATTTGGAGTTCTAACGATTGTATTCTTTACGTACGCCCTAAGTAGGGTTTATGGGTATAAGACGGCAGCACTGTTTTCACTTCTCTTTGCTTTTAACTTCGGACACATTATGCGATCTATGGCCAATTACTATAGAGGCGACAACTATATGTTGTTCTGGTACTCAGTTACGTTTTTCGGTTTTTCCCTTTTAATATCATCTAGAAACACATGGGAAAGGATTATCGCTTATTCCTTAATTTTTATATCTCCCGCCTTGGCCTCAGTTTTTTGGCAGGCGTATTATCCGATTTTCATTTTAGTACTTGCGAATGCAGTATTCCTATTAATTGGTTCGTTTTTGTTATCAAAAGATGATATGTTGCCCCATGCTTTTATTTCGATAAGCCTCATCTTACCCTCTATAATCTTGGCAAGTGTTCTGGGTGAGAAAGTTGGCTTCGGAATGCTTGGGGAAAATAAGGGAACGGGAAATTACCTATCAAAGAAGTTTGGGCTGGAATTTGGATTCTTGCATGACATATTCCTTTATTATCTCTTCAAAATTGTCCTCTTGGTACTCCTTCTGGCTGTAATCGTACTTCTTGCCTCAAGATTCCTCAAAGACGTAAAGACGAGGGCAATAACGCTAACGGTTTTAGTCGTGGTTGGTGGTTTAATACTATATTCTAAGTACTACTCAATATTTTCAACCCTTTTAAACAAAATATTTTTAACCTCTCCAATTTCCGAGACCCAGAGGACTACATTAAGAGACTTCTGGATAGCATATGGTCCTCAGTTTGCGTTGGCTTTCCTATATCCGCTTAGGTTTAGGAGACTAAACGTATTTACCCTGTTGACATTGGGAACGGTATTAGTACTAGTTCCCATGGCTATTATTTGGACGAGATTTCTTTTCCTAGCCTCAGTTGCAATATCCTTAATGGCTGCCCTTGGTCTCTCTTCTCTTAAGTTAAGTAAAAGTAAAAGGAAAATTGCCATCATAACATTAGCGACTGTAATTTTAATTTCTTCAGTGCATGGAATGTATGAAACGCTTAACCTCAAGCCGGAAATGAATAAATATTGGGAAGATGCTCTTTCGTGGCTGGGAGAGAATTCTAATGTAAACGACATAGTTCTAGTGTGGTGGGATTATGGCCATTGGGTAACCTATTACTCTACAAGGGCCCCCGTAGCCCAGGGAAGCCCAAGCAGGTTTGTTGCGAGGTACTACTTGGGGTTAGTCAATAATAAGAGCCTAATGAATATTGGTGTGGATTACGTGATAGTATCGTACAATATCTTATATAAGTTCCAAGCCGTGGTTAAAACTGCAAATGTAACAGGTTACAGGCTTCTTCTCCTGTATAGATCTGAGAAGTATACTTTTACAAGAGGGGACATAACCATTGTCGCAGTGCCATCTCGTAATGGTTGGGATGTTCGTATTACTGCAAATGGAATAGTGGGGCGGCCAAGGGAAGCGTACGTTGAAATGGGGGACAGAATTTATAGGATTGAATACAATTCTAATGCTGACTTGTACGCTTACGTGAACTTTAACTATGGTTACGCTGTGTTAGCTGATTCAAAGACTTTTAACACTCCTATGGTTAAGATGATGGCGACTAACTCTTATCCTGGGTATAAGTTGGTTTATTCTGACGGTGGTATGGTGAAGATATTTAAGTTCATCCATCCAAACGTTGTCGTTGAAGGCTCTAATGGACGCATTGTACTTAGATTCCTTGATCCGAAGGGAGTCAAGCTGGGGCTATATGGTTATCTTGACAACGGGACTTTAGTCTATAAAGGAACATTTAACGTTAAGAATAAGGACAGCTTTTTCATGCCTCAAGATCTCAATAATAGCGTTGTGGTACGATATGTCTACTTTGGGAAGAATGTTTTTGATAGGGGGATATTTAGAATAGATGACATAGCAAGGGAAACTCAATAGAACAGGATTTTCATATGAAGATTTTTCACCGGCATCTCCCTTAGACTTTGTCTATCTCTTGGCCAAATATTATTTTTCATTTTTGACTTATATTCAAAGATAGGGATAGCAAGATATAATAGCTAAGCCTCCAACTTTTTGGGTGCTGATGATATTACAGTGATTACTACCTTTTAAAAACAAAATGACAGGGGTGTGCCTATGGCAGTTGAAAAAGTGATGAAACGTGATGGCAGAATAGTTCCCTTCGATGAGTCACGTATAAGGTGGGCTGTACAAAGGGCAATGTGGGAAGTTGGAGTCAGAGATGAGAAGAAGCTCGATGAGGTCGTGAAGAATATAGTCAAGAGGATCAACGAGCTCTATGATGGAAAAATACCACACATAGAGAATATTCAGGATATAGTTGAACTGGAGTTAATGCGTGCAGGACTCTTTGAAGTTGCAAAGGCTTACATCCTTTATAGAAAGAAGAAGGCTGAAATAAGGGAGGAAAAGAAGAGGATCCTCAACAAGAAGGAGCTGGATGAGATAGACAAAAGGTTCTCAATAAACGCCCTTAGGGTTCTAGCATCGAGGTACCTAATGAGGGATGAGAACGGGAACATAGTGGAGAGCCCCAGGGAATTATTTGAGAGGGTTGCAATCCTCGCGGTAATTCCTGATCTCCTGTACGATGAGAGGGTTTTCGACAAGGACGGTAATTATGAGCAGGACTTAAAGAGGGTTGAATACTATCTCGAGAACTTCGAGAAGTTCGATAGGAAGTATTCTATCGGGAAGTACAAGCTGAACAAGTACCATTTCGAGAGGATGGTCAACCTCTACAGGGAGCTCGCGGAGAAGGGCAAGATGAAGGTTTCTATTGACGAGTTCCTGGGAATGCTTGAAAGGGGAGAGTTCGACAAGTACGAGAGGGAGATAGAGGAGTACTTCAGACTGATGACAAACCAAGTCTTCATGCCCAACACTCCCGCGTTAATTAACTCGGGAAGACCCCTTGGGATGCTTTCAGCCTGCTTTGTCGTGCCGATAGAGGATGACATGGAGAGCATAATGAAAGCTGCTCACGACGTTGCGATGATTCAGAAGGCTGGTGGCGGTACTGGAATGAACTTCTCCAAGCTCAGGCCTGAGGGTGATATAGTTGGAACTACAACTGGGGCAGCATGTTTTACTGGCGATACCAGGATACTGACCGACAGGGGATTCATTCCTATCGAGGAACTCGTGAAAACTAACTCTACTCCAAAGATAATTACCCATAAGGGAGTCAAGAGAGTAGTGGAGAAATACGACAATGGGGAGATGGAGGTCTTTAGGATTATTACTGAAGATGGATATGAAGTTAAAGTCACCAAGGAGCACAAGTTCTTAGTCTTTGATGAAGATGGTAATCCAGTCCTTAAACCTTTAATGGAACTTAAAGAGGGCGACTATATCTACATCCTAGCGCCTGATGAGTTTGATGCTCCATATGTAGAGGTCAACACGAACGTTGAGCTAAAAAGCAATGGTCACGATGTTAAGCTACCAAATATCCTCGATGAGAAGCTGGCGTATCTAATTGGAATAATCTATGCAGACGGTCATATAAGGCATTACTATGAGAACGGTAGAAGGAAGAACTCGAAGATTGAAATATACCTAAACACGAGCGAAGAAGAAATTAAAGAAAAAGTAAAAAGGTACTTCGTGGAGATCTTTGGTATTGAGCCAAAGGAGTTTGTTAGAGAAGATCAGCATAAGGTAACACTTGTAATACCTTCTACAAAGATTGTAAAGTTCCTTGAGGCAAATGGGCTTAGCAAAGACAAATCAGAGAACATAGGGGTTCCCGAATTAATCTTCCGGAGCAAGCCAAGCGTCATGGCAGCATTCTTGGCTGGGTTCTTTGATGGAGATGGAACCATAGACCACCACTATAGGATTGCCATTAAGTCTATTTCAGAGCGTTTCATTAAGGAGGCTCAGCTTCTCTTCATGGCACTTGGAATTGTTACGAGCATACAAGAATATGAGCCTAAGGAGAATGGTCACAGAAAGGTATACACCCTCAGAATCCAGACTAGGGATATGAAGCTAAAGGCTTTTGAAAAACTTACTGAGTCCGTTAAGCTTGCAAAAATCAGAGAAAAAGCAGTAGCAGAGCTGGGAGAGAGTGGAAAGAACAAGAAGTACTCCTTCCCGTTTAATGCCATATACAAAATTAAAAGACCCGAAATTCGGGCTAAGATTCAAAATACCTACAAACTCCTTTCGTACAACTCTAAAGTTACACACAGAGCATTCATAAGGAGAGTACTTGAGCTAAAGGATGAGCTTGGCCTTGATGAGGAGGAAGTCGAGTACTTTACAATGCTATCAAAGCTCTACCCAGTAAGGATATCCAAAATAGAACCTCTTGGAGTCCAGAGAGTTTACGATATCCAAGTTGAGGATGTCCACCTTCTCACAGGGAACGGCATTTATACGTCCAATAGTGGCCCTGTTTCGTTCATGCACCTCATAGATGCCGTTAGTGACGTAATCAAACAAGGAGGAGTTCGCAGGGGCGCAAATATGGGCATTCTGGAGATTTGGCACCCAGATATCGAAAAGTTCATCCACGCTAAGGAAAAGAACATTGGGACGAACGTTTTAGCTAACTTCAACATAAGCGTTGGCATCTGGCAGGACTTCTGGGAGGCCCTTAAGGAGGGCAAAAAGTACCCCCTAATAAACCCCAGGACTGGGGAGGTCGTTAGGGAGGTAGATCCAAAGTCCCTGTTTGAGGAGCTAGCGTTCATGGCCTGGAGCAAGGCTGACCCAGGAGTTATATTCTTTGACGTGGTAAACAGGAGAAACGTGCTTAAGGAGGCTAAAGGTGGACCGATAAGGGCTACTAACCCGTGTGTCGTCGGAAGCACTAGAGTGCTCACAGAGAAGGGAGAAATTGCAATCGAGGAATTATTTACCTTGGCCAAGAATGAAAACATTGAAAGATTGGAGGTCATTGACAAAGGGGCCTTAGGAAGGGACGGGGAGGAAGTAGCGTATCTGAGCCCTATTAAGATTATAGCATCAAATGGAAGGCCAGTCGAGGCTTATGTATGGAAAGTTGGAGTTAAGCCAACAATAAAGATAGTGCTCGAGGATGGGAGGGAGCTCATAGGAGATGAAGATCACGAGGTTAAAGTTAACGGTAATTATGTAAAGCTCAAGGAATTAAAGGAAGGAGACTGTGTTGAAATTTACGGCGGTGAATGCAGAAAGGTCATTAGCGTTGAGAAAGCGGGAGAGCAGATGGTCTATACTCTTACCATGAAGGAAGTCCACGAATATGTAGCCAACGGAATAATAAGCAAGAACTGTGGAGAAGAGCCTCTCTACGAGTACGAATCCTGTAATCTCGCGAGCATAAACCTCGCGAAGTTCGTTAAGTACGATGAAAACGGAAAGCCGTACTTCGACTGGGATGAGTACGCTTACGTCATTCAAAAAGTTGCGAAGTACCTTGACAACTCTATCGATGTTAACAAGTTCCCTCTCCCAGAGATCGATTACAACACCAAGCTCACGAGGAGAATCGGCGTTGGAATAATGGGCCTAGCCGATGCATTGTTCAAACTCGGCATACCCTATAACAGCGAAGAAGGCTTCAAGTTCATGCGCAAGGTTACCGAGTACTTAACCTTCTACGCTTACAAGTACTCAATTGAGGCAGCAAAGAAGAGGGGGACCTTCCCACTCTACGAGAAGTCTGCTTATCCAAGGGGCGAACTCCCAGTCGAGGGTTACTACCACCCGGAGATCTGGAACTTACCTTGGGACAAGCTGGTTGAGGAGATAAAGAAGTACGGCGTTAGAAATGCAATGGTAACAACCTGCCCGCCGACAGGCTCAGTTTCGATGATTGCAGATACCTCAAGCGGAATTGAGCCAGTGTACGCTTTAGTCTACAAGAAATCAGTTACCGTGGGAGAGTTCTACTACGTCGATCCCGTTTTCGAGGCCGAGCTTAAGAGGAGGGGCCTCTACAGTGAAGAACTTTTGAAGAAGATCAGCGACAACTACGGCTCAGTGCAGGGAATAGAGGAGATTCCCGAGGATATGCGGAAAGTATTTGTCACGGCCTTAGATATTCACTGGCTCGATCACATCTTGGCCCAAGCGAGCATCCAGATGTGGCTTACGGATTCCGCAAGCAAAACGATCAACATGATAAATGAAGCCACGGTTGAGGACGTAAAAGCTGCGTACCTCTTCGCGTACTTCCTTGGTTGCAAGGGTGTAACCGTTTACAGGGATGGTTCACTCTCCGTCCAGGTGTATAGCGTTGAGGGTGAGAAGAAGAGGAGGTTCAAGCCGAAGCCTAGTGAATATGCAAAGAAGATCCTCCTCCAGATAGTGGAGAAGGAGCCATGGATAAAGAACTTTGTGAACATAGACAACATACTCAACGGCAGGAGCGAGCAGTTGACTTTCTCACTCCAGCTGAATAAGCCAGTCTCGAGTAAGGTGGAGCAGAGGCAGGCTAAGCCCCAGGAGATTCCAGAGGAGAAGATAAAGGAGTTATTGGGGGTAGTCTACTGTCCAGTGTGTTACGAGAAGGAAGGAAAGCTGGTTGAGCTGAAGATGGAAAGCGGCTGTGCAACCTGTCCAGTCTGCGGATGGAGCAAGTGCGTTATTTCCTGACTCCTTATTTCTTCTCGATATTTTTGTTAGGGGAGTTCTCAAAGGTTGAGGTATGTTTTAAGGGCTGAAGTTCCTGAGGAGTTTTAATATCACCGGTTCTTCGGAGTCCAATTAGTTTTAAAGTTTTTGCCCTGAGTTGCGTATTTTGAGTTGTTATGCCTTTCAAGTATAAAAATATTTAAAACACGAACTTGATGAACTAACATGAACATTCCAGAGATGCTCTCCTTAATCTTCTTGGGCTATTTACTTAAGCGAGCGATAAAGAGTGAGAGGTTCTTCTATATTCTGAGGAGACTTATAAACGAAGTTTTCTTCGCTTTATTCGTCTTTGGAAACGTCGCTAGTAAGGATCTCTCTTACCTGCTAAAGATAAAGATAGTTTTCCTTTACGTTTTCTTGATTATAGGGATAAGCCTCTCAACATCTTTTCTTTATTCGAAATTATTCGTCAAGGATGAAAAATGGAGAGGTGCCTTAATAGTCCTCTCCTCCTATCCAAATACTGCCGCATTGGGGTTCCCAATAGCGAGCCTTTTCTTGGACGATATAACCCCTGCAATCCTATACTCCACAACGAACTCCCTGATAATCCTCCCCATAGTCACTTTTGTAGCGGCACATTACTCTACCGGTGGCGCCTCAATAAGGAAGAGCTTCAAGAAAACCTTGAGGTTTCCCCCAACGGTCGCTAACTTATTGGCTCTAACTTTGGTAATAGCCGGAATAAGGTTGCCGGACTGGTTTATTAATCCAATAAAGACCATTGGATGGACTAACATCCCTCTCCTCCTCGTGTACTTTGGCTCTAGGATATCCCTGGGTAAGTTCTCTGTGAGGAAGTTAATAGAGGTTGCAACTTTTAGGAGCTTGATCCCCTTTGTATTCGTCTACGCAACCCTGCATGGTTACCCCAGGGAGATATTCTATGCGATATTGGTTGAATCTTCGATGCCTCCGGCTATAGCGGCTAACGCGATCTTAGCCCAATACGAGCTCAAGGCTGAAGAGGCTATAAGCGTGACCTTCGTGTGGACGCTAATAGTTATGGCTTTCTTCTCCATATTGGCTTGGAGGTGGTGAGATGGAGAGAAAGAAGGTTTACAGACTGCTCCTCGTTTTGGTTTTGATCCTTACCGTTGTGTACACCTTAAGCGTCTTAGGCTACCTTCCCTACTTTCTAGCCTACTACATCGTGGTATTCTTCATAATCCTGTTTCTAGCCTTAAGATGGCATGAGAGGCTTAAGGGCTGGAGATGAGAATGGGTACTACCTTAGTCTCTATATTATATTTAGTTTGGTCATTAGATGGGCTTGGATTTCCGTCAAGGGTAGTACGGCGAAGTGCTGGTGAACGGGCTGCAGCGAGGAACCCTAACTATAGAGCTTTGGAAATAACCTCCCTCACAACTGGATCAATTATCCTGTATCTTCCTTCTTCCTTTTTTACCCATCCCATCTTCTCGAGATTCCTAAGAAGGCTGGCAAGTCGTGAGTTTGGAACTTCTCCAGCCCTAACCTCGATGTATTCCTTTATTAGTTCCCACCTGTCTAGGCCTAGGGATATTGCCTTAAGGATTAAGGAGTATCTTGGGCTTTTCTTTTCTAGCTCTTTTATCTCCCCCAGGATCATTGCCTCGGCTTTTCTTAGCACTTTCTCCATAGCCTCCTTGAAGTTTTTAGTGTGAATGTAGCTATAGCCGAATTCAACGAGCCAGCCGGGGATTCCATCAAGGAATTCAACTGCCTTTTCTATTTCCCCTTCACTAATCCTCACTTCTGCTTCCTCAAATCCACTCTTCAAGAACTCCTTGGACAGATCCCTCGAGAAAGGCTCAACTGTGACCTCTTCGTAAGCCCTTCCGTAAAGTGGAGAGGTATAGTCGTCTATTCTCAGGAAGTCGTGAAGCAGGCCTACTTCCGAGCCTGAGAATATGAAGGAGAGGTTCTCAAGGTTGTCGTAGGCGTATGCAACTAACGCTAGAAACTCTTTACCGCCTCTTGCTCCATAAAACCTTAAGTATTGGGCTTCATCTATTGCAATTACTGCCCCTATTTCATTAAGGCCTAGAAGTACGTCAGTAAGGGATGATTCTCTGCTCAGCTTTATCTCAAGCCCCGATACTTTAACCCCTTCTATCCTTTTAAGAATCTCTGCCAACTCTTTTCTCCATTTGGGCTTTGTTGCATTTAAACTCCTCTCTATGGCCTTTTTTAATGAACTGCTGCTTATCCAGCCTCCAGATTCAAAGTATAGTTCTCTTACATCTATGTAAATGCCATTTAGTTCGTTTAAGGCAACTCTGAGGATCGACGATTTTCCAATTCTCCTGATCCCTAAAAGCAGAGTTAGGGGATACTTTTTAGTTGCTTCAATTAACTCTTCCAGCTCCTCCTCTCTGTCAAACAGCTCCTCTCTTCTTGTCTTCGGTCTTGGATCAAATAACATGTAATGCCCCCGTTACTTAGTAACGGTGCCATTACTTAAATAAATTTGGTGAAAGCTAAATCACGTCAAACCTCAGCCAATAGTATCTCTCATCTTCCTCGATGCTTATTGGCTTCAGCTCGAAGCTCCTCGTGTATAGTGGAGACTTAGTAACCACCGTATGGAACTCCCCGTACTCTCCTAGCGGATCTATTCCTGGGTTCTTGGCTAGGAACTCTTCGAGATCTCTTTCACTTCTGAATGTGTACCCCAGGAGCTCCCTTGGGAGTTTTCTCTTATCCACGGCTATTATCGAGTATTCAAATCCCTCTTTCAGGATTTCCTTGGCCAGCTCATGGGTGTCCATTCCAAAAAGTGGCTCCACTAGCTTTAGCCCAGCCTCCCTTGCTATTCCCTCAAGCCACCTGTAGTGATCCTCTATCTTCACGTCTCCTGCTATTATCGCCTCCACAGAGAGGGCCTTAAGGTTCTCGATGAGCTTTTCCGTCCCTTGGCTCATGTCGAATGTTAGCATAGCTTTCCCCATTGAATTGGCTAGCCTCCTCAGCGAGTGTAAGTTCTCATAATGGGGAGATAGTCCAATGGTCGTCTTCAATACCAGCAGGTAAATAACGTCATATCCAAGCTTTTGTGCTAGATAGATAGCATAGAGGCCGTCCTTTCCTCCTGAGAACAGGGCTATCGCCTTCATGCTTGCATGCTCGATGTTGCTACTTATAGCGGTTTTCTTTTAGGATTTGGCATGCTATTAAATGTCTCTAAATATTCAAATAATTTTAACCCTTTTGCAGAAAAATTTTTAATACTTTAACCCGCAGTATTAATAGACACTCTTTCCTGTTATCCATACCCTCAAATTTATGGGGGATGGTTAATGTACGAGGTTACGTTTGAATTGGAGAATATTACTCCCCTTTTCATGCACGGTGCCGATCAGAGCACGGCAGAATTTCGAGCTACCAGCGTGAAGGGAGTAATGAGATGGTGGTTCAGAGCCTTGGCTGGAAATTACTTTGGAGATAACATCCCTGGGCTGAAGAGAGCTGAGTGCAGAATTTTTGGGTGTGCTGAAAGTGAGGGAAGGAAAAGCCTCGTCACTGTAGTAGCTTCAGCATCTGGTCGTCCGAATAGTTATATTGATAAAACTTCTAATAGCTGGAAAAGTGCCATCGCATGGTCTGAGTACGTAGACTACTTCTTCTTTTCGATGCTCGACAAAAAGAAAGACAGGGAATCTAATACGATAAAAATTAAAAGTAAATCAAGTTTCTTCCCGCCACAATCAAAATTCCGAGTTATTCTTAGATCACCAGATAGACGAGCGTTGGGACTTGCAGAGGCCTCTCTACTATTAGCAATACACCTTGGTGGTTTTGGCCTCAGGGCAAGAAGAGGGGCTGGTAGCCTAAAGATCTCGAAAGTTTCGGGAGATTGCAGTTTTGATGATTGCAACTCTTACGTTGTTGAGACTCCTGATGAGCTAAGAGATATTATTGATACGATATTGGAATTTAGTGAGCAGGCACTCGCGGGGCTTGGAGATGAATTATCTCGTACGCCCATTGAAGGGTATCCTAAATATCCTATACTTCACCCTAAGTATGCTGCTATCTTTGTGCTTGACAATGAATGTCCAACAGATTGGATAGGGGCCTTAGATAATTTTGGGAGATGGTATCTTGGCAGGAAGGTAGGTAGAAAATTTGTGGGTGGTTTCAGATTCAAGTTTGCTGATTATAATCTATCCCATGATCTTAATAGGGGTACAAGAGGCTCCTCAAGCAAGGAAAAAAGATATTACCTGGGGTTGCCTCTTATCTATGCAAACTATAAAGTTACCGTTGAGGGCGTGAGAGGAGCCCTCAGTAATTGCCCCAAGAGAAGTGATCGGCTTATAAGAAGAAGGGCTTCTGGTTATTGGTTATCTCTGTCTCAGTTTGGAGACGCAGTATACCCAGTGGTAACTGTCTTTGCTTATCAGCTGTATCCAGAATATCAAGGAAGGTTCTGCTTTAGGAAGAAAATTGATAGGCAGAGGGATAGAGTTGGACTAATAACTCTTGAGAATCCGATTTCTCATAGAACCGAAGATAACGAGGCTGTTGTTAATTTCTATAGGGAGAAGTTCATTGGTGATAAAGGTTTAGCTGGATATAAGGTCTGGCCTGGGAGGGTTTAATATGGGAAGACCTTGGGAAGTTTATTCAGATGCATTCCTAGAAGTTGCTCCTTCAAGGATCCTTGGCTCTCTATTGGGCCTCAATGACCTGCCGGAGGAGTGGAAGAAGCTTTCGAGCTATTCCCCTAAGGATTCTCGCACTTTAACTAAGTTCGTTCTCAAGCACCCAATAAGTGCCAAAGAGAAGGAATTAGTTCACCTATCTAAGTTCTGGAGAAACTCCTCACAAAAGGAAAAAGAGGAATTTTTGAATGCACTTAGGAAAGCTGAAGAGGATGTTGCCAATAAGCTGAAAAACGCTGGTTCCATGGAGGAGTTCGCGAAGTTGTGGAATAATCTGCCCAAGATGCTTAAAGATGCCTACGAGAAGGAACTGAAGCAGTTAAACCTAAATCCCGAAATTGCAGAAGAAATAGTTAATCTCCCGGCAGACCCCTTTGTTCCAGATCATGACTGGCTCAGCAGACTTGACATCTACGCCCAGCTAAAGGCTGGAAATGGGGAAGTAACCCTGGTAAGGTTTAAACTCTCCCCCGTTCAGGGATTCATAGGCAACGCGAGAACCGAGAGGGATCTGTGGGCGGGCAGTCACATACTAAGCTTCCTCACGTACCTAGCTATATCCAGGCTCTGGAGGAAGTTTGGCCCAAATGCCATTATAGTTCCCCACCTTAGAGGCCAGCCGTTCTTTGAGCATGAGCTTAAGATACTGAAAGATAAACAGAGGGACAAGCTGGACATAGCTAACATGCCCAACAAAGTCCTTGCAATAGTCCCGGGAACTGTCGATGTAAAGGGACTAGAAGAAGACATCAGGTGCGAGATTAAGGGGTTCCTTGAGAAGTTGTTCCAGGCAGCTTGGAGCTTTTATGGCCTTGGCAACATTTTCGAGGATGATCCAGTTTATAATGAAATCGTTCACAATTACTTCTCAATAACGGTTGAAGCGTTTCCGCTTTCTAAGACTCTCGGCATTGAAAGTGCCCTAAGGAAGTACCTGAGCATTATTGAGGAAAAGGATGACGTTCACTACTACTCTGAGGTTTTTGCAGTTCTCGATCAGCTGACTGATTTTAAGTCCGCAGAGCACTTCCCGCCTGAGCAGCCTAAGGGCTTTAAGTGCACGCTCTGTGGAGAGAACTTGGCGGTGGGGGGCAGAGATAGAGATAAAGTCAAACACAACTGGAATACTCTGCGAAATAAGCTCAGGGCCAGGAGAATATATGACCTCAAAGAAAACGAGAGGCTATGCCCCCTATGTCTCGTTAAGAGGTTTTATCCGAGGTTCTACTCCCTCTGGAAGGTGGATTACTCGTGGGTTAAACAAACCGCAGAAGGTATCTCTGAGGGAGTAATGAAGCGGAGCGGCCAGCAGGGGCCAAAGGGCTTTATGTCTGTCAGTGAAGTTGCGATGAGAAGAATTACAAAGGAATCTCTAGACCGGTTCAATAAAGACGGGCTGTTCGTGGTAGATGACTCTGGATCAAAGGTTAGGCCTGTAACGTGGTATGACATTTTCCTCCACCAGCTCTTTTACACGGGCGCTAGAAGCGAGTGGAGGGGAGGAGTGAAGCCTCCGAAGTTTGGTGGAAGTAGGAAACAAGAGTTCGAAGGCATCCTTGGTCAGCTTGCAGGCTACTTAAGGCCCCTGTTCCAGGGGCTTGAGCCGGACTGTGAGGTTTTATACAAGGATAACTTAAGGAGTGAAGATGCTGTTGCGAAGGTCTTTGGCGTTCACAGGTACTCGTTGCCATCTGGAATTAACCTTGAGGGCATGAATGCTGAGGTGTCTAAGCTTGAAGATCTGGTGGGTGAGCCCCCTAAGTACCATTCCCTGCTTAAGATGGATGGAGACAACATGGGCAAACTCCTGAGCGGTACAAAGAGCGTTAAAGACGTTGGCGAGTACATGATTAATGGTAACAGGTTGGGTGTTAGGAGGCCCTCAACGCCAACCGTTCACGTGGCAATAACCCGCTCCCTCAGCAACTTTGCGGTGAATCACGTTCCGAAGATGTCAAAGGATTATGGTGCTGAGCTGCTGTATGCTGGTGGCGATGATGTCTTTGCCGTCGCTCCGACGGATACGGTGTTCTCACTAGCTTATGAAATCCAGAAGAAGTTCCGTGAGGACTGGAATGGATTTGAGTACCTCCAAGGAAGCACTAGGAGCATGAGCGCTGGGATTTTGATAACCTACTATAAGGAGCCCCTCTATATAGCGGTGAGAAGGGTTGCAGAGCTTGAGCATTTTGCAAAGGAAAGCGGTAGAAACGCGGTTGCAATAGGATACAGGAAGCACAGCGGTACTTACTATTGGGTTGTAGCAAACTGGAGCGTCTTCTCTGGGGAACACCTGAGGAATTTCCTTAGAGAGATGAGAAGTGGCAAGATAAGCAGGAAGTTGCTTTATGAGCTGGATACTAAGCTATGGCCGAACGATCCCCTGGCGGTTCTGAATTTAGTCAAATACGAACTGTCGAGGCATTCAAGTTATGGGGAGAATGAAAAAGAAGCCTTAGTTGATAGGTTTGCTGAGTTCCTGTGGGTCGTGAGGAACATAAGGGTGAAAGTTTCAGATGGGGATGTTCCTGGGGTAAATGTAGGGGTAGTTAACGATCTCGTGGCTGAGGTTATAGTGGATGACCCTGAGAACCCCAACAACGATTCCTTTGAGAAAATAAAACAGGTAGCAGAAGCCGTATGGCATGGACATGATATTAAAAATTCATGGTTCATCGAGTTGCAGAACAAATTGATCCAGAAATTTGGTGAAGAACGGGCCAAGATGATAACTGGACTTGTTCTCAAGAAGCAGGTTTGGGGAGCTTCGGTTCTCCTCAAGATTCTCTTGGAGGCGGGGTGGGCCCTATGGTAATGGAGATCCTCCCAAATGACGTTCTAATGTTTAGGGAAAGCAGGGAGTTCTCCGCCGGCGAGTACCATGTTGCCGTGACTAGGGAACCACTACCTCACACGATAGCGGGGGCAATAATGGCAAACCTCTACCTAAAAGGAGGAGTGGACTTAATAAACTACAACAGTGATTTAAAGCGGTGGAAGCCTGGTTTCTCGATTCTCGGTGTTTTCTTCGCTAAAGGCGGTAAACCGCTATTTCCCCTTCCCAAAGATCTTGTAGCTATTGATAACGGCGTAGTTTATCCCCTCAAGCCCAGGGAAGTTTTTGGGAGAGTTATAGTAGTTGCGGGAAGTGAAGGTAATGAAACCCTCAGATTTAAGCCCGCTGGAGGCTTTCTTACATTGGATGATCTTAACAACTATTTAACTGGAAAGGGTGGCCCATTCACTCCTGTGCCTTCAGGAGATGTATACGTATTGGAGGAGCGGATAGGGATTGGCATCGATAGGGACAGGAGGGTCGTGGTGGAGGGCCTGCTGTACCGTACTGTAAACTTGAGGGTCAGGGAGGGAGTTTCGCTCAAAGTGTACTTTGAAAGGGGTGAAGACAAAGTTAAGGAGATCATCGGGGAGAAAGGCATGCTTAGGCTGGGAGGTGAGTCTAAGTTTGCCACGTACAGGTTCAATGGAGATGAGTTTCCAGTAAGGCTGAATGATGAGAAGAGTTCTCTTATCCGTCTGTACTTTGCGACGCCCCTAATACCTAGAGGCGGAATTGAGGGAGTTTTAAATGAATTAAAAATCGAGGGAAGAATTCTAAAGGTATTTACGGGAAGGAAAATTGCCGTAACTGGCTGGGACATGAAGGCTAAAATGCCCAAGGAGACTCTCTACGCGTATCCAGCTGGAACCGTGGTCTGGGTTGAGGCTGATGGGCCCGTGGAGATTGGGGAGCCCCTGAAGGCGGGCTTAATGAAGGAGTTTGGTTACGGACTAGTTCTTCCTGGGGTGATGGGTTAATGGGCGTGTATCATGTTTCTGGCCTGGGTCTTAGCCCAGGAGCCCTAACAATGCCCCTTACGTGTGTGTACATCCTCCAGGCGGCGGCAAGGTTTGGACATGAGGAGGCAAGAAAGTTCTTTGAGCTCTCCGGAGAGGCCCCCAGAAAGGGAAGCTATGAGAAGCACAAGGGTGAGCCTGAGGCTATAATAGTTCTGGACTCTAAGGAAGCTATACAAGGTGGGCTACCCCTTAGGTACGAATCTCGCTGGTTCAAGATGCAGTCTAATGGTAAGGAGCCGATTGAAAAGCCTATCGTGAAGTACATATGCAAGCTTCTCTCGCACCTAAACGGCATCCTGGAGAGGCAGGGACTCGATGGTATAAGTCCCCCTAAGTACCTATATTTAGTTACCGTTGACTATCAGGACTTTGAGAATGCCTTAGATACTGCTGGAGCTCTACTCCTTGGGTTTGAGAGGAAAGAGGTATGGGTTAACTTGATCGGAGGCTCGAACCAACTAAATTTAGCGTTGATGATAGCCGGTGATTACACGATGATTCCAGCCAGATACTATTACGTCTTTCAGAATTCGATGAGGCTGGAACCAGAGTGGCTAGAGAAGCTCCCCAGGAAAAGGGAAGACTTCATGAGATCTGCGGATGTAATACTGAATCGTTGGTACGATCTGCCTCCCCTAAACCTGGGCTACGGGGATATTCTGAGGAGGTTAATTGATGAATTTAGCTACAGGCAAGTGATCTCAAGAAGTGAGCTGGAGCAGATAATAGCGGACGCTGGTTATGGGAGGCCCAGCGAGTTCATTCCAAAGCTCATCAGCACCAGATACATCGTCCCCCTCGGAAAAGACGTCTTCGGTTCAGGAGGAATGCTTGAACGCGTGAAGACGCTGTTTGAAAAAATCGAGGAGCACAGGGAGAATCTGAGGAATATGGACATCAAGAGGTACCTCGGAGATAAAATGAAGGAGGTCGAGTTTTCATGCTGAAATTTAAAACAGTTGAGCTCGAAGAATTCACGGTAGTTCATTTCGAAATAGATGAAGTTCTTGAGCCTAAGGAGCTGAAGTCTCTTAATCCGCCGAAAGTTAAGGCAAATAAGGGGGTAGTTCTCAGCGGAAGGGGCCCAATATGGCTCTACGCCTTTCTCGTTCACCACTATCACCCAGTCGCTTGGGTCGGCACTTATGATCCTAGGATTGGAGTTGTAGTTGTTGAATCACATGTTCCTGGGGTTGAGCCTGGTGACGTTTACCAACTCAACATAGAGGAGGTGCTCTAGATGTATGAGAAGACATTAGTTCTCGGGTTGTATTCCATAACTCCTGTCCACGCTGGAAGCGGGGCTGAACTGAGTGTTGTTGATCTGCCAATTCAGAGGGAACGCCACACCGGCTTCCCAACGATCTGGGGCCAGAGCCTTAAGGGAGCATTGAGGAGTGCATTTGAGAGGGAGGGCAAGAATAAAGGAGTGATATACTCTATTTTTGGGCCAGATACGGATAAGGCAAGCGAACACGCAGGTGCAATTTCAGTAGGAGATGCGAGGATATTGCTATTTCCGGTGAGGAGTGCCAGGGGCGTCTTTGCCTACGTCACGTGTCCCATGGTTCTGAAGAGGTTTAGGAGGGATATGGAATTCGCTGGAAGGAATGATATTGCAAACTTTGAGGTTCCCAGCGTTGAAGATAAAGAAGCAGTTGTGCCTCAAGGCTCGATACTTACGATAAACAGGAACAATGAAACTCTGGTTGTGCTGGAAGATCTCCTCTTAACGGCTAAAGAGAATGAGCTCTCACAGATTATCAATGCGATAGAGAAAATTATTCCAGACGGCGTAGATGATCTAGGGAAGAGGCTTGTAGTAGTCAGCGACAACGTATTCACGGCCTTCGTCAAGTTCTCCACGGAAATACTCGCTAGAATAGCTATAGACCAAAGCAGGGGCACAGTTAAGGAGGGCGGTCTTTGGTACGAGGAATTCCTACCGGCGGATACCCTGCTGTACTCGATAATAGCGATATCAAAGCCCAAAGGCGGTTCATTAAATGATGCTGAGGCGGTTAAGAGTGAACTTCAGGGCTTCTTGGAGAGCAAGACTTACCTCCAAGTTGGTGGAGATGAGACTGTTGGAAAGGGCTTCATGAAAATAAAGGTTCTCTGAGGTGGTGTCAATGGACATCAGGACGCTCGAGCAGCAGAGGGCAGAGTTTGCTTACAATAAAGTCCTGGAGGTAAGCAAAAAGAGCGAAGATATTCAGAAGAAGTATAGGTCATACGTCAGAAGTGCACCCACCCTGATATTAACCAACGGTCTGGGCCAAACCTTGGCCTTTTACCTTTCAAAAATCGGAAACTCCGATGGCAACTACGAAAAGATAGATCCTGGCAACCTAGAAAAGGCTGACCAGAAGGCTCACGCCTACCTCTACAAGCACATAGCGGAGTGGCTTGATAAGAAAATAATTCACAGCGAGAATCCCATTGAATACTACATTAGGGCAAGCTCGACAGAAGTCTTGATGATGACTGAAGAGGTCATTGCCCTCCTCAAGTGGATGAGGCGTTTTGCCGATGCTATGCTTAAAGGGGACGAGCGAGGTGAAGGATAGTGACTCCAATTTACTTCCTTCCTAGGAACCTTCTTTCAGTCCTTAGGGATAGGAAGGGCAGAATTACTCCGCAAACTGTAGACAATCTTTCCCTCCTTCTCGATAGATTTGCCCCTTTTGTAAAGGGAGGTAAAGAGAAAACTGCAAAAACTGGTGGAAAGGTTCTAAAGGATGTGCTTGGGGAGATAGAAATTCCGGAATCCCTGGTCAGAACTTACAGAGTTTTTTACAACAGATACAAAGAAGGGCTTTTGAAGTCGATTAAGGCTGAATGGGTAGTTTTAACAACTAAGTCAAGGCTGGTCGTTGGCCTTGGGGACGAGAGCATCTACGAAACGAGCATAAGGCTTCTGAGAAACTATGGCGTTCCATATATCCCTGGGTCTGCAATAAAAGGCGTAACAAGAGCTTGGTCAATTGAAATGCTTGCAGAATTGCTTGAAGGTGCTGATGGATTTAGTAAGGATTTCTTTGAGAGGGCAGGTGAAGTTCAAGAATTGCTCTCTAAGGGGGACGCAGATGGATTTCCAGATAAAGCCAAAGTTCCCAGTCACGCAAGTGAAGAACTTAATGAATTTCTTAGTGCTTTTGGTGTCCGTGCTGATCCTGGGAGCGATGTTGACCTTAGGAAGATAGTCAAAGATCTTGTTGATATATTTGGAACCCAGGACAAGGAAGGCAGTATCGTGTTCTTTGATGCCCTACCAGACCCAGATAACTTAAAAAGCATATTTGAATGGGACATAATGAATCCCCACTATGGGCCATATTATCAGCAGAATGACAAGCCTCCAGGGGATTGGTATGATCCTGTTCCTGTGATATTCCTTACAGTGAAGAGTGGAGTTGAGTTCCTGTTTGCTGTTGCACAGTCATCAACAGCCAAGAAGGATCTCAAGAGAGTTGCACAGGAGTTAATGGTTGGAGCATTAAAGTACCATGGTGTTGGTGCAAAAACTAGCCTTGGATACGGTCGTTTTAAATTTAAGAATACCGCTAGGAGAGGACAGTGAATCTTGGTATGATACTTAGCTAAGCCCTTTGTTAAGTATTTTATCAACAAGAAGTACGAGAAAGTTTGATGATCTCTCTGTCTAATGAAGAAGAATATTGATGGTAGCCCCGCCGGGATTCGAACCCGGGTCGCGGGATCCAAAGTCCCGCATGCTTGGCCGCTACACCACGGGGCTACTCCCAATTTAAACCTTCCACCTAGCTTTTTAAACTTAATCTTTTCCAAATCGGAATAATTATTGTCAATAAATGACATGATGGTATTTAATTAACTACGATAAATTTAAATTCTCCACGTGGTACTTTTGGAGTGGTGGTTCCCATGATAGGTGCAGGTGGTATTGCCCTCATAATCCTGGGGATTTTCTTGCTGATAATGCTCTTGCTGAGCGTTAAGGTGATAAGACCTTACCAGAAAGGCCTAGTAGAAAGGCTAGGAAAGTTCAACAGGATCCTTGACCCTGGGATACACTTCATAATTCCCTTCATGGAGAGGGTAAAGATTGTGGATATGAGGGAGCACGTTATCGATGTTCCTCCCCAAGAAGTCATATGTAAGGACAACGTTGTAGTGACCGTAGATGCCGTTGTTTACTATCAGATCCTTGACCCCGTTAAGGCAGTTTACAACGTTAGCGACTTCTTAATGGCAATAGTTAAGCTTGCCCAGACAAATCTGAGGGCGATTATAGGTGAGATGGAGCTCGATGAAACCTTAAGCGGTAGGGATATAATCAACGCTCGTCTTCGCGAGGAGCTTGATAAGATAACGGATCGTTGGGGCGTTAAGATCACGAGGGTTGAGATACAGAGGATAGATCCGCCAAAGGACATTCAGGAGGCAATGGCAAAACAGATGACTGCCGAGAGAGAAAAGAGGGCAATGATTTTACTTGCGGAAGGTAAGAAGGAAGCTGCCATTAGGGAGGCCGAAGGGCAGAAGCAGGCCGCAATATTAAAGGCCGAGGGTGAGAAGCAGAGGCAGATACTCATTGCAGAGGGTCAAGCCGAGGCCATAAGGAAAGTCTTAGAGGCCTTGAAGCTTGCCGATGAGAAGTATCTAGCTTTACAATACATAGAAAAGCTTCCAGAGCTTGCTAAGTATGGAAACTTGATAGTTCCATATGAAACTGAAGCCTTAATAGGCCTTCTAAGGATACTTCAAAAGCTAAAGGAGGAACCTCCGAAATTGCCTCAAAAAGAATCTGAAAAAGGGAAACAGAAAGAATGAAGATGTCGAGAACTTAAGAAGCTGATGGGGTGATGCTATGCCCATCTTTCCAATTTTACTTTTAGTCCTTGGCTTGCTGGTCATAATCCTAGATATGATGGTTGCAGCGTTTATAACTCCCATAGGAATAGCGTTCGCCGTCCTTGGCCTGCTGCTAATGTTTGGAGTTAACTTTTACGTGTCGTTTATAATATCGCTGATATCGGCAGTGGTCTCTTATATGCTCTTTGCCCGCTTCATTAAAAAGGAAACCAAGGACTTAGGGAAGGAGAAGTACACTTTTGAGCTTAGGGGCAAGGTGGGTAAGGTCGTTAAGGTGGCAAAGGATCACTACCTTGTCGAGCTTGAGGGTGACACCTGGATCGCATATAGCGACGACAATTTGACGGTTGGAGACGAAGTTGAGGTGGTTGAAGTTGACGGCCTAAAGCTCAAGGTCAGAAAGAGAACTCCTCAGCGATAAACTCTTCCACCACCCTCTCGAACTCATTTACTGGAGCAAACTTAAATCCGCATTTATCGCACACTAAAATGCCTTTCTCTTCTCTCAGGGGAGAGAAGCAGATAGGGCACCTGTATTCTTCCCTATAAAGCTTATCAAAAATTTCATCGACCATTATCAACAATTTTAAGTCTTCCTGCCATTCTTCATAGAGGCTTCCCCAGTATGGTATCGAGATTGGTACTTTGTCCTCTATTATAAGGGGGTTTATGCCTAAGCTCCTTACCCCCTTGGGTAGCCTTTGCGCTGGCTCTATTGAAACTACCTCTTGATCATAAACTTCTATTCCCTCAACCCTGATTGTAACTCCCCTACTTATCCTACCTCTTAAGGGAAACACTTGGAGGAAGATTCTATCTTCCTCTATATCCCAGCTTGCCGTAATTCCCGTATTGCCTTTAATGTAAAACATTGTGAAGTACCTCTCGTCTTCTTCCTCGGAGGAAAAAGAAAAGCCAAGCTTGCCAAGCGCTCTTCTTATGAAGTTTGGTTTGGGGAACTTGTCGTAGTGTAAGATATACTCACCAATCCACCCTGCAAGGGCCATGGAGTAACCTACATAAACCTGCCTCTGAACTCTCAAGTATGCTATCCCAGGGATGAGCTTCATCACTTGGAGTTCTCACCCAGGTATATACACTTTTCCCTGAATCAGTAGGTAAAGGAAGTAGGCGTATATCCCTAATAGTACTGTAGCGGTTTTCCTTCCGACTTTGTGATTTCTAAATAAGGAAACCGTTAGGACGAGCATTACAATTAACGTTATTGGCATTACAACCCTTGTTATTGATTTATCGACAATTATAGGCCTTATAACTGAGGCTATTCCAATAACCATGAGTATATCAAGGATGTTTGCACCGATTATGTTGCCGACGCTCACGTTGGGTATCTTTTTAAGGGTCGCCGTAAGTGAGTTCGCCAACTCAGGAAGTGATGTTCCTATGGAAACCAAAGTCACACCTATTACGACTTCGGGAATTCCCATAACCCTTGCAATTTTCACCGCACTATCCACAACTAATTCAGCCCCAGCTATTACCATTCCTCCTGAGAGGAATAGGATAAGTATCTCTTTAGCTACGCTACCATTGCCCCCTTCTATCTCCTCTAGGGTAATATGCTTCTTGTACAGGTATCCCAGGAAGAGTAAGTACAGAATTATTAGGGTCATGCCATCAATCCTAGATATTACCCCATCCGCCATTAGGAGCCAGGCGTAGAGTGAAACGCCTAGCATTATAAGGGAGTTTTCACTGGCAATTTTATCCACTTTAAGAGGCATTATCATTGCAGAAACCGCAAGAATTAGAGCTATGTTTGCTAGGGCACTTCCTACGGCGTTTCCCAGGGCTATTCCGCTGTTGCCCTTATATGAGGAGATGGCTGAAACCGTAACTTCTGGTAAAGTGGTCGCTATGCTAGCCAAGACTAAAGCTATTAAAAACTCGCTAATCCCAAACGCCCTGGCTATTCTTGTTGCGGCTTCAACAAATATATCACTCCCCTTTATGAGAAGGATAAGCCCGACTACAAATATCACTATCTCAATCATTTTACCTCCCACTTTCGGTTTCATGGGTGGAATTTTAAAAGTTGGCGTGGCCTAGGGCTCAAAATTAATTACACCAAGCTCTAGCTTACCTGGAGAATGTTGATTACTACGGGGAACTTCCCTAAATACATTCAAATCCCTAAGTCTTTCAGTATCTTTTCTATGTCCTTTAACTTGTCTTCTTCTTTCTCTTCCTCAATTTCAATGTTTCCTAGGGTTGTTATGAGCTCCTGCACTTGCTTTTCAAGCCTTTTAAGTTCTTCGAATTGTTTCCTTAATTTCTCATAGAACTCTTTCTCTATTGGCGTAACTGGAATTGGACTCTCTATTTTTTCCGCTATTCTATCTAATTGACCTGTAAGCTCATATATTGCCTTGTGCACCCTTATAAAGCTTTTCTCTGGGCTTAATTCCTTTCCATCTTCGTTCATTGGTAGTTTTAACCTCTTTATTCCAACTATGACGGATGTTATAGTGGAGTATACTTCATCCTCCGGAACCGAAATTACTGCAAGCTTTCTTAGTTCCTTAAGCAGTTCTATTAGGGTTTCTTTCAGCTTTTCAAACTCTTCAACACCCTTTCCAGTTAGTACATAGACTTTAGCTAGGTCTCTTAGGGATAAGAGAGCTCTTTTTGCCTGTAATAGACCTTCTTGGATTCTTTCGGGTGGAAGGTCTATAGTTAGGGTGAGGAGATCAAGGAACTCTTTGAGTTCCTGCTCTTTTCTTTCTTCAAGCGTCTGCTCAAACTTCTCGATTTCCTCCTGTAGCTCTTTGAGAACCTCTTCTTTGAGGGAGTCTTTAACTTGTTCTCTCAATATTTCTGGATCTAACTCTCTCAACTTTTCCATGATCTCATCAAACTTAGAAGGGAGGGGCTCTAAGGCAAGGACTTTTGATCTCAATTCCCTATATTCTTTCTCAAGGGAGGAAATCTTTTCTTGCACACCTTTGAGCTTCCATGATATTAATTCATCGACAGATTTCTCTTCTTTCTTACTTTCTTCAATTATCTTATCCTTGAACTTTTTTAATTCATCCTGAACCCAGGATTTTATCTTGCTAATTTCGTTTTCTTGCTCATTTATTAAGTCTTTGACCTCAAAGTACTTAGAAGTGACCTTGTTTGTAATGCTGTTAACGTAATAAATGAGGAATCCGGAGATGCCAATGAAAAGTACAACTAAGGCAATGTACCCTAGCATTTTAGTCCTCCAAGCTCTATAGTTGGTGCACTTAAATTAAAATTTTGCTAAATGCTCTCTCCAAGTAACTTGTCTAAGTCAAGCATTATGAGTAGTCTTTCGCCATTGTTTATCTTTGCGATTCCCTTAATGAACCTCATATCAACCTTGGATGCCAGTGTTTTTGGTGGTTGCTCTATCTGATCCTCAGTTAGCGTTAGTACATCAGAAACCGCGTCAACGATTACTCCTACAATTTCCCCGTTAACTTCAGCGATTATTATCTTCTTGTTACTTAGATCCCCTTCGTCGTAGTAACCTAGGAGCTTCTTGAGATTTATCACAGTTGTTATCTGTCCTCTGAGGTTAATTACTCCCTCAACGAAGTCTGGAGCGTTTGGAACTCTGGTTATGGGCATCATTTCTTTTATTTCCCTAACCTTAGAAATTTCCAAGCAGAACTCTTCGTTCCCTAATCTAAATGCAACAACTTGAATTTCGGTCACTTTCCACCACCCCTCAATATCTCTATCTCCTCAATAGCCTTATCAAGCTCTTCCTTTAGCTTTTCTGCTCTATCTCTTATTGTATCTAAGGATTGTAGGGAGGATTTTATTGTCTCAACAAGCTGAGTTGCAAAGTTCAGGTTATCGGAAACGTCCTTTGATATCGAATCTATTTTCTCAACGAGCATCTGGACTGAATTGGCTTGTTCGTCTATTCCCTCAGACAATTCCTTGACCATGTTTGCGGTTTCGTTGGCTCTTCTAGCTATATCGTCAAAGGCCGCTATTAGCTCTTGGATTGCGTCTTTAACTTCCTGGGTTACCCTTGCGTTTTCCTGTATTGACTCTATAACCCTCTTTATATTTTCCTGCATTTCCCTTATGAGATCCCTTATCTGCTCTGCTGATCTCTTTGATCTATCAGCCAGTTCCCTTATATTCTCAGCAACTACTGCGAATCCTTTTCCAGCTTCTCCAGCTCTTGCAGCTTCTATTGCCGCATTCAACGCTAAAAGGTTTGTTTGCCCTGCTATAGACGTTATTACATAAACTATCTCATCTATCTTCTTTGAATAATCGGCAAGGATGTTAATTGCCTGTCCCATTTCCTCGCTTACCTCACTTATCCTTGCAACCTTTAAGGCTGCATTATCCGATATTTCCTTACCTTTTTCGGCCATTGATGCTGATTCTAGTGCGAACTCTGAAAGTTGCTGAGCCTGAACGTTCATTTCTTCTATTCCGGCAGAAAGCGTTTGGATATAATCATTTACCTCTGCAATTTTCGTGCTCTCATTCTCTAGCCTTGAGACTAGCTCGTTGGTGGTTTCTAGGTCTCCCACTTGGATTGATTCAAAATCTTTCTCGAGATCTCCTGCAGTTCTTTTTGCCTCTCTTACATGCCTTTCAATTCTTTCTATTGCCTCTGCAGTTTTTCTTGGAACGTATACTGGTCTTCTAACCTTCCGTTTGATCTCTTCAAGGACTTTAATGTCTTCATCTAATAATCCTAAGGGAGGTTTTGGGTCTTTTCCCTCAAGGACTTGTTTCAGGTATTCTATAATTTCCCTAGCTAAGTATCCTTCCCTATCCTTTTTTCCTGGGTTGACTAGGAAGATTCCGGTAAGTGGTATAAAAAACAATCCCAACCCTCTCGCCTCCTTGGAAAGTTTTTAATTGATAACTACCAATATTGGAGCAAGCGTAATTCCAGCAACTACGACTATATTTGGCCAAAATCTGATAAAAAGTTTTCGTTATGCTACATTCCTAGATCTGTATAGTTCTCTTCCTCCATTTAGCAGTTAGAAAGACCTACAAGGGTACCTACACAACTACATGCATAAAAATATTTTTATTAAAGATCAACGAGTATTGTATAAGGAACGAGAACCTCTTTAAGCTCTTGGATATCCCTCAACAACTCGGAGAGGGGCTGGTGATGCAATCTCAGAAAGGATATGAGCTAATTAAAGCTGAAATTTTCAAGCGGTTAGGAGTTAGTATGGAGGCTTATAAAGATTCCTACCTCCAAAGGAGGATTAGGGCTAGGATGAGGAAGCTTGGAATTACTGACTACATGGAATACTACAAATTGTTAAAAACTAACAAGGATGAATTCGAGGAACTCTTGTTCACTATAGCGATAAACGTTACCGAATTTTTCAGAGATCCAATCGTTTGGAAAACTTTCCAAAATAAGATACTTCCAGAGCTAATAGATTTCAAGAAAAAGTATGGATCGAGATCAATAAAGATATGGAGTGCCGCTTGCTCAACCGGTCAAGAGCCCTACTCTATTGCCATGACGTTGTATGAGGTCCTGGGTCAGAACCTTGGCGGGTTTAGAGTTTCAATACTTGCAACCGATATAGACAAAGAGGCACTTCAGGCCGCTATGCGAGGGGAGTACCCCGTGGATGCCGTTGAGAAGCAGGTTCCCAAGCATATGATCCTCAAGTACTTCGATAGAATAAGTGAGGAGAGGTATAGGATAAAACCGTTTGTGAAAAGGCTCGTGACCTTTAGATGGCTCAACTTACTTTCATCCCCTTATCCAAAGGGCTTTGACGTGATATTCATTCGGAACGTGTTAATTTATATGAACAGGGGGGCTCAAGAGGAGATATTCAAAAAATTATATGATTCCCTCGAGGATCATGGTTACCTAATCCTTGGCAAAACCGAGACTATCTTGGGAGATGCTACAAAGCTGTTTAAGCTTTACGATCTCGTCGCTAGGGTGTATAAGAAGAATTTGGAGGTGAAAGGGCATGGCTAGGATATTAATAGTTGACGATGCAGCCTTTATGAGAATGCTCCTAAAGAAAATACTGACCCAGGCAGGACACGAGATTGTGGGAGAAGCAAGCAATGGAAAGGAGGCAGTTGAAAAGTACAAGCAGTTAAAGCCTGATCTAGTGACTATGGACATAGTTATGCCTGAAATGGACGGAATAACGGCAGTAAAGGAGATCATGAAGATCGATCCAAACGCGAAGATAATCATGATCACCGCAGTTGGACAGGAAGCTAAGGTCATGGAGGCCCTGAAGAGCGGGGCCAAGGGATACATAGTCAAGCCCTTCCAAGCTCAGAAGGTTATAGAGGAAGTTAACAGGGTGTTATCATCGTAATAACGGTGGTAGTATGCCCCTGCTTAACAAGAAAATCAGGGTGTTAGTCGTAGATGACTCAGCGTTCATGAGAAAGATACTCAAGGACATCATAAACTCCGACCCAGAGCTTGAAGTTTGCTGTGAAGCAAGGGATGGTGTTGAGGCAATTGAGATGGTCCAGAAGCACAGGCCTGACGTAATAACCTTGGACATCGAAATGCCCAGGATGAACGGTCTTGATGCCCTCAGGATAATCATGAAGAAGTACCCCACTCCTGTAATTATGATCAGTGCATTAACCCAGGAAGGGGCTGAGGCAACAATTAAAGCCCTAGAATATGGGGCGATTGATTTCATCCCCAAGCCTTCCTCCTCAATATCCATAAACATGCGTGAAATGAAAGATGAGATCATAGCAAAGATCAAAGAGGCAGCAAAGGTTCCAAGGAGGTTCCTTGAGCTTAAGAGGATAAGACTGCTGAGGGCCCAGAAAGTCAAGAGAGCTAAGCCCTCAGTGCCGGCAAGAATAGCGGTTGCAATTGCAGCATCAACAGGGGGTCCTCAGTCCCTCTTAAGGATCTTCCCTAAGTTCCCTGAAGACTTGAAGGCCGGAATACTACTTGTGCAGCACATGCCCCCAGGGTTCACCAGATCTTTCGCGAAGAGGCTTGACAATGTTTCTAAGATTGACGTCAAGGAGGCCGAGGAGGGAGATGTGGTTGAGGAGGGGAAGGCTTACGTAGCTCCTGGAGATTACCACATGGAGGTAACTTTGCGAAATGGAAAGCCCGTGATAACCCTGAACAAGAAGCCCAAGATTCATGGAGTTAGACCTGCAGCGGATCCCATGATGATTACCGCAGCTCAAGTGTTTGGCAGAAGGACAGTTGGAGTCGTGATGACTGGGATGGGGAGGGATGGGGCCCAGGGAATTGTGGAAATAAAGAAGAGGGGTGGAATAACGATAGCTCAAGATAAGGAGACATCGATAATCTTCGGAATGCCCAAAGCTGCTATAGAAACTGGAATGGTTGATTACGTAGTCCCCTTGGATAAAATCCCCGAGACAGTGGTTATGGCCGTGAACAAGATACGAGGGGGTGGTGTCGTTGGAAGACCTTTCACAGTATCTAGATGAATTCCTAGCGGATGCGAGAGACAGGATTGACAGTCTTAGCAATGCAATCCTTACCTTAGAGAAAATAGTTAAGGAGGGGGGTAACGAGGAGGAGAAAATGGAGCTAATAAACCAGATATTCAGGGATGCCCACACACTTAAGGGTACCGCTGCTACCATGGGCTTCATGAAGTTGAGTGAGACAGCTCACAAGATGGAGAATCTCTTTGACGCGATAAGGAATGGTCAGGTTGAGCTTACACCCGAGCTAGTTGACCTTGTTCTTGAGTTCCTTGATGTAATTGAGACAATGGTTGATAATATTGAGGAGACAGGTAGCGAGGGAGATGTTGACGTTTCAGATTTGTTTGCGAGAGCTGACGAGTTTATGAGTGGTGGGGTTACCGGCGAGAAAGTAGAAAAGAAGGAGGAGACACAAAAAGAGAGAGAGGAGAAGAGAGTTGAAGAAGTCGAGGAGAAACGTGAGGAAAAGCTCCCTACAGGAGGGAAGGTATACCACATCAAGGTTTACTTCCAGAAGGATGCCCCACTCAAGGGAGTGAGAGCATTTCTGATACTCTCTGACTTAGAGGAGAGGGGAGAAGTTCTTTGGACGAACCCTGAGAGGAGGGTCATCGAGGAGGGGAATGCAAATCAAGATGTCATAGAATTTAAGGTCTCAACAGAAGTCCCTAAGGAAGAGCTTGAGAATGTAATAAAGAGACATCCAGAGGTCGAGAAAGTCGAGATACTTGAGGAGGGTGAGGAGAGAGTAGAGGAAGGAGTTGGGAGGGAGTACATAATTAGAGTCTACTTTCAGCCTGACGCTCCCCTTAAGGGCCCAAGAGGATTCTTAATTCTCCAGGATCTTGAGAAAATAGGGACAGTAATTGAGGCTAACCCAAGTAGACAGGATATAGAGAATGGCAACTTTATTGAAAACAAGTACTTCGAAGTGAAACTTAGAACCCAAGAGAACGTTGAGAAGATAAGGGAGATCTTGAAGAAACATCCTGATGTTGTGAACTTTGATATATCTTCTGGAAAAGAAAAAGTGGAGGAGAAGAAAGAAAAAGAAGAAAAGAAACCTGCAGTAGCTCCTCAACCACCTAAGCAACCGAAGAAGCCACAGAGAATAGAGACTCCTAAGGTTAAAGTCTCGAAGATAATAAAAATCGATGTAAGTCACTTAGATAAGCTGATGAACTTAGTTGGTGAGCTTGTAATCACGAAGGGTAGACTGGAGCAGATAGCCGAAAGGCTTGGTGATAGGGAACTTCTTGAGACCCTTTCCACCCTATCAAGGCTTCTTACTGAGCTGCAGGACGAGATAATGACGATGAGGCTAACACCAATAGCAGAAGTCTTCAATAAATTCCCCAGGATGGTCCGTGAGCTGGCAAGGAAGATGGGTAAGGAAGTTGAGTTCATAATGGAAGGTGCCGACATAGAAGTTGACAGAACGATCTTGGAAAAGCTTGGAGATGCTCTAGTTCACCTACTTAGGAATGCCATTGACCACGGTATAGAACCCCCGGAGGAGAGGGTAGCTAAAGGCAAACCAAGGACTGGTAGAGTTGAGTTGATAGCAAAGAGGGAAAGGAATCACGTAGTTATAATTGTAAGGGACGATGGTAGAGGTATAGACCCTGAGAAGGTCAAGAGAAAGGCAATAGAAAGGGGCTTGATTTCTCCAGAGGAAGCTGCAAGCTTGAGTGACGAGGAGGCAATTAACTTAATCTTTCTCCCTGGGTTCAGCACTGCTGACAAAGTCACTGATGTTTCTGGAAGGGGAGTCGGGATGGACGTCGTTAAGGAAGTCGTGAAGTCGATGAACGGTACAATTAGCGTTCAAACGGAAGTTGGAAAGGGAACTACATTTATCCTCAAGTTGCCAATAAGCATGGCGATAATCCAGGCACTTCTAATTAGGGTACAAAATGAGGTCTATGCAATACCAATCAATAACATTCTTGAGACAATTGAAGTCGATCCCTCAATTCTCAAGACTATTGGGGGTAGGCACGTTATAGTCCTGAGAGGTGAGATAATTCCAGTTGTAATGCTGCATGAACTCTTCGGCCTTCCGATACCTGAAGTTGAGAGATTCCCCGCTATAATCGTTGACTATGGGGCACAGAAGGTTGCAATAGGGGTCGATGAGTTGCTCCACAAGAGGGACATCGTAATCAAGAACTTAGGAAAGTTCCTATCAAATATCAGGGGCTTTGCAGGAGCTACAATACTCGGAGATGGAAGTGTAGTTCTCATCATAGACATTGGCGGTCTCCTTGGAGGTGGATATCATGGCTGAAAACTTTGAGGAGTACATTAAGAATTTAGATGAATTCGCCAAAAGTGCATTAGTCGAAACCTTCAACATAGGAGCTTCCCACGCTGCAACTGCATTAAGTCAAATGACGGGGAAAGAGGTCGACGTCTCAGTCCCAAACTTAAGGATAGTGGCCATAAAAACCGTTCCAGAGGTAGTTGGTGAGGACGTTAAGGTTGCGGTATATATAGAACTTGGCAAGGACTTCAGTAGCCATGCCTTCTTCATAGCTGACTATGATGATGCCCTAAAGATGTTCGACATGATGATAGGTAATCCCCCAGGCACTACAAAGGAAATGGATGAAATGGTAAAATCTTCATTCATGGAGATGGGGAATATCTTAATCTCAGCTTTTGCCAATGCCCTCAGTGAATTCCTCGGGATTACGATTGAACAAAGCCCCCCTAACTTGGCAATAGACTTCCTCCCCGCTATTTTGGACGTTGCCTTGGCAGACATAGGGAAGTATTGCGACTACACGATAATCCTCGAAACTAAGATCACGATAAGTGGTGTGGAATTTGAGGAGCATTTTCTCCTTTTCCCGAAGCCTGAAGATATGAAGAGGATCCTTGAGAAGCTGATGGGGGGGATTGGCATGAAGAAGAGCGAGTGGTATAAGGACATATTCAGAGAGGCCTCAAACATAGCGATCTCCCATGCCCTAACGGCATTATCACAGATGATTGGCGGGCCAATAGAAGTGAAGCCCCCCGAAGTGGAAATAGTATCAAGAGTTGAATTCCTCAAAAGATTGGCAGAGAGAGGAGTTTCAAACAGCTTCACAGTCATGTTTGATATTACTGAGGGTCTTTCGGGTTTAGCCATACTCCAATTCCCCAAGCAGAGTGCACTAAACATAAGTGCCGTCTTAATGGGCATGGAACCTGGGAGCGTTACGGAACTCGATGATATGGGCAAATCAGCGCTAATGGAAGTAGGTAATATTCTGATATCCGTGTACACAGATATTCTTTCAAATCTCATGGGTGAGTCTGTCTCTTTAAGTCCCCCAAAGCCTGCTGAATCACTTTATGATATAGAGAAGGAATTAGGGAGGCCTGATTTAAGGGATGTTGAGAGTATTATAGTCTTCAAATCTAGCTTTCACAAGCAGGATATTGGCGTTGAGAGCTACTTCTACATTGTACCAACTCCAGAATCCTTCACTAAGCTCGTGAAGAAACTAGAAAGCCAGGTAATCGAAGAGGTTGAGAAGCAATGATGCAGGAGATTAAGGTTGGGATTGGAGATTATGCGGTAGGAAAAGGTAGGGGGATAATAAGCACGTACGGGTTAGGTAGCTGTGTAGGAATTACCCTGTACGATAAGGTGACTAAGGTTGGTGGATTGCTCCACGCTCTCCTCCCTGAGGCCTCCAGATATGGAGGGAGAGGTAATCCAGCGAAGTACGTTGATACTGGGCTACAATTACTACTTAAAGATGTTCTTAAGCTCGGAGCTTCAAAATTCAGACTTGAAGCTAAGCTCTTTGGAGGGGCTCACATGTTTGAGAACGTTAGGAGTGAAGAATTAAAGATCGGAGAAAAGAACATTGAAGTTGCAAAGCGAGAGCTAAAGAGGCTCGGAATAAGGCTTGTGGCTGAAGATACGGGAGGAAAGGGGGGTAGAACAATCTATCTAGATTTATCCACAGGAAAGGTTCGAATGAGAAAAGTCTTGGAAGGTAAGGTTATCGAGAAAGTCTACTAGGAGGTGGAAAAATGGAATTCAAGAAGAAAATTATAGGAACCGTTGTTATAGGAATGCTTCTTTTAGCTGTGATATCGGGAATCTTGATGGTGTACAATTCAAAGAAGGCAGCGAAGAGCGCAGCTGAGGATATACTTCCAATAATGCAGGGGTTTGCACAAAAGGAAGTTATTGCGCAGGCTAACAGCGTTAGTGGACAGTTTGATGCATTCTTTGAGGAGATCATGGCTTTGGGCAGGGTAGCTCAGGGGGCAGTAATAAGCTCGATTGATGAGATGTACTCAATATATAGGGTGAAGTTCGGTGACCCAGGATATGAGCGCTTTCTCAAAGCGTTTCTACTAAAAAAGTTTGAAGTAATTCAGAAGGCTGAGCCTAGGGTGTACTATGTGTACTTCGGGGACATTAACGGCAACATGTATATGTATCCGGAGGAAGAGCTTCCTGAAGGGTATGACCCGAGGGTTAGACCTTGGTATAAGCAGGCAAGCGAGGAGGGACACGCTGTATTCACTGATCCTTATCCGGATGCAACAACTGGAAAATGGGTTATAACGTATGCTATTCCAATATACCAAGATGGCAAATTGATTGGAGTAGTTGGTCTAGATGTTTTCATCGACACCTTGGTAGAGGCAATAAAACAGTCTAAAGTTGGTAAGACTGGATACGCATTTATTCTTAATGAGGATGGTCTTACAATAGCGCATCCAAATGAAGATTACATAATGAAACTAAACGTAAACGACAACCCTCAACTGAAGCCAATAGCAGAGTTTCTTAAGAGTGGGAAGGAAGAAGGTCTTATAACATACGAATGGCAAGGAGCAAAAGTAATAGCAGCAGCTAGAAAAATAAAAGGGCCGGGCTGGTATGTATTTGTTAGAGTCCCGGAGGCAGAAATCACAGGGCCTATCATTGAGGCAATCTCTCTAATGGAGAAGGACTTGGAGAGGAGCTCGTTTACGACTGTTATAATATCAGTGATCCTTGCAATAGCGTTTGTAGTGGTAATTTATAAGGTCATTTCATCATCCCTAGGACCCTTAGTGAGCTTAGCTTATGTAGCTCAGGCATTGGCTGAGGGTAGGCTGAGTGAAGTCAGAGAGAGACTTGCCAAGATAAGGTATTTAGAGAATGACGAGATAGGAGCCCTCATAAGGGCGTTTGAGGCTGTAGGCAAAGATATGATCGGTGCTTTGCAGGCGATAAGCAAGAGGCTTGAGAGATTAGCTGAGGGTGACTTGAGCAACGGTCTAAGTGTTGAAGTCAAGGGTGAGCTTAGGGAGATAATAGAGGACGTTAAGACTGTAACCAAGAAGCTCAAGGAGACTGTGGGTACTCTCGTTGAAATGACGAACGAACTCGAGAAGAAGGCGAACGTTCTTGCCCAGGTAGCTAATGACGTTACCGAGGCTATTAACCAAGTCACGGAGGCCATTCAGCAGGTTAGCACAGAGGCCCAGAGGCAACAGGAGACGATCAACGAGATTACAGAGGGTGTTAGGTTAATGTCCCAAGTTAGCGAAGAAAATGTCAGGGCAATGGATGAGTTCGAGGCCGCGGTTAATGAAGTTGTTAACATAGCCAACGAAGGAAGTAAGAAGGGTGATGAGGCATTGCAGAGAATCACGGACATTCAAGAGATGATGAGTGCCATAGAAGAGTCGGTAAGCAAGGTCGCGGAGATGAGTAGAAACATTGAGGAGATCACTAACGTCATCACGAATATAGCAGAGCAGACTAACCTACTTGCATTGAACGCAGCAATTGAAGCTGCAAGGGCTGGAGAAGCTGGAAGGGGATTTGCAGTTGTTGCCCAAGAGATTAGAAAGCTAGCTGAAGAGAGCAAGCAGGCTGCTGACAATATTAAGAACATAATTGACCAAATAACGGATGAGATAAGAGAGGCCGTTGAAACCACTAAGAAGGGAGTGCAGGTTATAGGAGAGTCCTCTGACACTCTTAAGGATTCTATAAGCTACCTCAGCCACATAGCCGAACTACTACAGGAAACAAGTGAAAGGATGAGCAATGTTAAATCTCAGGTCCTCAGAACCCAAGAAGAAATTGAAAAGGCCCTTAGGGCCCTTGAAAACCTCGCTGCGAGTGCTGAAGAGACTACAGCTAGCGCTGAAGAGGTTAGTTCTGCAATGGAGGAGCAGACTGCTGCCATTGAAGAGCTAAGAAGGGCATCCCAGGATCTTAAGGATATTGTTGAGAGGGTGGAGAAGGTTATATCTAAGTTCAAGCTTTAGTCCTCTTTCATCAAAATTTTTAGGGGGTGAGGGTTATGGACGTCCTGACAATAATCCTCATGGTGATTGTGGTTGTAGTGGCAGTGCTACTTTCGTCAATGATAGTCTCTAGTATGCTCTCGAAGCAAATGAGGACAATTCAGGCAATGATAGCCACTAGCACTTTAGAAACTCCAACAAAAGAAGTAACGCAGGTTAAAACCTCAGAGGACAGGAAGGCCGAGGAAAGCTTTGAGAAAGAAAGGAAGAAAGTATTCCAGGGAGTTAATGAGGAGGAGATACTCAAGAAGCTTAAGCAGGTTATAAATGAAAAGGTGCAGAACGTCCTTAACGAAGCCAAAAAGAAGAAAGAGAGGCTACTTATGCTACTTGACGTTGCGAGGGGTTATGCCTTGGGGTTCATAAGTGAGGAAGAGTACAATGCCTTCCTGATGAAGGTTCTCTCTGAGCTGGATGAGTTTAAGAGGCTATGGCTAGCAAGATTTCCATCCCAAAATGATAGGGATAAGTTGAATCAGATGATAGGGTACGTTGCCAGAACGAAGTTGCCAATTGAAGTTAGAGAGAAAGGCAAAGAGGGAAAAATAAAACTTTCTCCTGATGAGGCTCTCATAAGGATAACCTCAAACATCAATAGTGCCCTCTCTATATTGGATGACCTTATAAGGAAGAGGGGTGAGAACCCAGCCGTGACGCCACTTGAAATCCAACTTAGTCAAGAAGTTGAGAAGTTAAGAAAGAAAGTTGAACAGTTAGAAGCGAGGCTCCAAGAGCTAGAGGCCCTCTAATGGGGGCACACCAATGGCGATAGCAGAAACTAGAGTTAAAGTGGCTATTCAGTCATCTTGGAAGAGCTTGAGGGGGGTTAGTTGGAGGGATGCTATTGCTCAGCTGGACTCGGATAGGTTAGTTATTAAGTACCTAAGGATGGGAGAGGTAGTTGGTGAGGATAGCTTTCCATTCTCAGCTCTTAGTGACATTAGCGTGAGGATTCCAGATGAAGTTAAACTGAACCCTGAGAAGGAGCATTTTGGAATAAAATTTTACATCCCAACGAGGGGTGAGATACTCCTCATACTGACGATAGAGGAGAATCTCCTGATATATGATGAGAAAAAGTTCCTTGACTTTATCCACAAGATATTTGAGACTTTAATCAATGGAAAGCCCGCCATGATACAACTTGCGAGAATCGTTGGTGGAGCTATAAACATGGAATCTAAGTGGCAGAAGGGTTGGCTTAGAGTAGTTAAAGTAAAATCTGCGAGAACTCAAAAGACTGAGAGGAGTGTTGTGGTCATAACCGAGGATAAGAAACCGATCTCAATATTCTCGGATATTGAAGACATAGAAGTAGAGGAAGTTGATATGGATGGTAGAAAGGTCAAGGCCTGGAAAATAAGGCACTACTATATAAATCAGAGTGTTACCTCCTACTTATATATCCCAGAAAAGCAGACCCAACTCTTCGTCCTGAGGTATTTATTAAAGTATAACCCAGGAACAATGGAGTTCATAATGAAAATAGCTGATGACTTTCCAGCTTTAAAAGCGGAGTTTCAGGAGTTCATGGAGAGGGAGTTAAGGGAGTTAGAGGCCCTGGATGAAATGGAGAAGCAGATACTTGTTGCATTGTACTCTGGTATAGATCCCCTTGAGCTACATCAATTCCTAGGTGTTAGTGAGAAGGAGATTGAGGAAATATATGACAGGATGATAGATAAGGGGCTCCTGAAAATTGTGATGATAAGGAAAGTGGTTGATTTAACTAATGAGGGAAGGAGGCTTGTGAATAAGTTGCTTAAGTACGGACTTGTTTCAATGTGAGGAGTAGGTTCATTATCGTGGGTGTTGTTATTTCTATAGTCCTCTTTATTATCCCCACTATAGGCATTTTCTCAACCCTAAAGATACCCGCCCCTTCCCTGGGCTCTGCTTTAACGACGGTTGTTGCTATTCTCTCTAGTTCTGGGAGTGGATCCAACGGTAGCCTTTTCGTTACACTAGTGTCCATAATATATATCACAATAGTATTTTCGTGTCCTAATGACTTCTGAATTTCCACAATTATTTGATAAAAGTCATTATACTTCGAGAGGAGAGCCATTAACCTTTCGCATCCTACGACTAAGACGATAATTTCCTTTTTCTTCTCCCTTAGATAATCTTCAAGAACTTCCCTATATCTCTTCACGTAGAGTATATGTTCTCCTGCTATGCCAACCCTTTTTATTACCTTTCCAATGTTAATCGTTCCTCCAACTTTTACAACTGGGATATCACTAAATGCATCCTTAAATCCAAATATCCTAAGGTGCTCCGACAGCACGTGTAGCGTGTCAAGCATGTCGACTATAACCAGTTCCTTCCCTCTGAGCTCCGAATATTTCTTTAGCAATATTGCAAAGAATTCTGGACCATAGGAGCTTGATTCTGCTTTCATAACCACTATTTCTCCCGGATTAAGGTTATCAAGTAAATTAAAGAGCTCATTCATTGACTCCATAAGAATCCCCGAAAAACCTAAAGGTAAAAGATATATTTAAGTTTTCTCAATAATTGCAATAACTATTGAATTCACATTCGTTCCCGTGGGTCCAGTGAATAACAGAGCTCCAACTCTCTTGAGGGCTTCATACGCATTATGAGAGAATAAATATTCTTCAACGTCAATTCCTTCGCTTCTTAGCTTTTCATAAGTTTTCCCATCCACTATCCCCCCAGCGGCGTCCGTCGGCCCGTCGGTTCCATCCGTATCAAAGGCAACCAACGTGACATTGAGCCCCCTTATTTTTCTTGATGCACTAAGTGCTATCTCCTGGTTTGGGCCCCCCTTACCGCTTTCTCCCTTAATTGTCACTGTCGTCTCCCCTCCGAATACTAAAACCACCGGCGGTCTAAATGGTCTTCCCCTCTCAGCTATCTCCTTCGCTATTGAAGCTATGAAAATACCTACCTCCCTAGCTTCACCTTCTAGAACAGTGGTTAGTATGTAGGCATCAAAACCTTTCTCCCTGGCTTTCTTGACTATTGCCTCGCAGGATTTAGAATTACTAGCTATTAGGAAGTTATAAATATTTGGAAGATCTTCTTTTAGTGTTTCATCAATCTCCCCCTTTATGCCTTTTTCTATAACAGCTCTGACGCTCTCTGGCACTTTCTCCCATATTCCATATAGATCAAGAATTCTCTTCGCATCTTTGAAAGTTGTTGGATCTTTAACCGTTGGTCCAGATGCTATTGCCTCCAGGTTATCTCCCACGACATCCGATATTATCAGGGCGATCCCTATTCCTTTAATTCTCTTTGCAAGCTTTCCACCTTTAACTTTGGAGATATGCTTCCTAACCGTGTTTATCTCATGTATTGTTGCCCCACTCGTTATTAAGAGCTCATTTGTTCTCTTTAGATCTTCAAGCGTTATTCCATCTTCCGGAAGCTCAAATAGGGCTGAGCCCCCTCCCGAGATTAATACAAAAATAATGTCATCTTCGCTTGTCTTCTCTAAGATCCTCAAGGCTTCTTCTGCTCCTTTAATTGAGTTTTCATCCGGGACAGGATGGCCAGCTTCTATCACCCTGATTTTCTTTAAGGGTCTTCCATAGCCATACTTGGTTACAGCTACTCCGTCTTCAACTCCAACGATTTCTTCTATGGCCCTTGCCATCTCGCAAGCGGCTTTTCCAAAGGCTATAACATAAATGCCTCCTTTAACTAAGAACTCTTTTCCATCCACTATTATTTTATTCCCCTGAACTTTTACGACTCTTTTCACGGCTTTGTATGGATCCGCTGCATTTATTGCTTCTTTAACGAGCTCTAGGGCAAATTCCTTCATAATGTCACCTCCTAATCTACGAATGCCTTCCCTCCAATTAGCTCCCTGATTTCACTCGTTGCATCTGAGTAAACCCTTTTGAAAGTGACCCTCCACATACCATTGTTCAGCTCTTCTATATCCACGATCTCTATATTTAATCCAAGTTTCTCAAAGTGAGTGACCATTTTATAGGCCGTTTCGATTTTCTTAACCCTAATTTTGAATATTTCTGCAATATCATCCCCCTGTTCTACATCTAATATGCTTTCAACCAGAGGCTGAAGTAGAGCCATTCCCAAGTCTTCGGCGAGCTTTCTCAACTCCTCGCCTTTGATTCTCTTCTCTGCCACGTAGAAGGCGAGCCTAGAAATCCTACTTGTGAAATATCCTGGAGATAGTTCATAAAAAACCCTGGCCCCGATCCTTACATCGTTGATGTTTGCAAATGGTGTAACGTATTTGACTATCTTCTTCATGTCGGGACTTTTCATGACTATGCCTTCCCTTCCTTCCCTGCTTAGCTTTTCTATTAGCTCGTGCAACTCTCCTAAGTCATTTCGCGTGAACTTTCCGAACACTTCCACATGTGGAATTCCGTATTCTTCTGCGAGCCTTAATCTTTCCTCTACAGGTAAACTCTTTCCGGTGATCTTCTCTTGAATGTCGAACAGGAAAAATTTTATGTCCTCCTTAACATAGGGGGGTCCCTCAACGAGATATGGACTCTCCGGCCCGGCCATTTCTCCAACAAGAACTAGGTTCGGATGATCTTTGAAGAACTCCTGGGGCACGAAATCTGTAATTCTTTCTGTTGTAAATGGACATATGAAGCCACCTCTGGTTATTGCAACTATCCTATCCATTACTTTGGCAACCCTCACATTGTAACCATCAACTTTCTCTTCCACGTAGAATTCCCTATTTCTAAACGCTCTCCTTATTCCTTCCTCCAAGTTTACAACCCTCTTTATGTGTGGGAATCCGAGAATTATCTCTTCTTCATTGAAAACAACGGTACCTCTTCTGAGTTTCCCCGCTGAATCTTTAAATCTTAAATATCTAATCCCCTCGAACTCATCTTCGACTATACCTCCCTTTGTCTCTAAAGTTTCTATCCTATCCTGCGGGACTCCAAGCTTCAAAAGGATCTCCTTAAATTTGGTACTAACCACATATCTCCACCAGGTAAAGTTATCCTTCAAGGTATTTTAACTTAAACTATAAACTGCAAAAGTTTTATTAATATAGCTAGGTTTATAAATAAGGAGAATTTGTAGGAGGTGCTAAAATGTTTGAGGAGATAAACGATTTTGAAACAGCGTTTAGGAAGTTGCTTGATGATGTTCTTGACTTTGATATCCAAAATCTTCTAAAGGATGTAAAAAAGGTTCTCTGTATAGAACCCCATCCGGACGACTGTGCCATAGGAATGGGCGGAACAATTAAGAGGTTAGCAGACAGGGGAGTTGAGGTAATTTACCTCTGCATGACCGATGGTTACATGGGGACTACTGATGAAACAATGACGGGACACGAGCTGGCTCAAATTAGGAGAAAGGAGGAAGAAGAGAGTGCTAAAATATTGGGCGTGAAAAAGATTTATTGGCTAAACTACAGGGATACTGAACTTCCATATACGAGGGAGGTTAGGAAGGATATAGTTAGAATCATTAGGAAAGAGAAACCTGATGGGGTGTTCCTTCCAGATCCCTGGTTACCATATGAGGCTCACCCTGATCATAGAACAACTGGTTTCTTGGCTTTAGATGCAGTGGCTTTCTCTCAGCTCCCGAACTTCTCAAATATAGATCTTGACATGGGGTTAAGGCCTCATTCAGTATCATTTGTAGCCCTTTACTACACCCACAAACCCAATTACTTCGTTGATATTACCGACATCATGGATCTAAAGCTCAAGGCCATTAGGGTTCATAGAAGTCAGTTCCCCGAGGATATTTGGGAAATTTGGGAGCCCTTCCTTAGAACGGTGGCCCTCTATTATGGACAAAAGGCAGGTGTCAAGTATGCAGAAGGGTTCAGAATAATGCCCAGCCTATTCTATCACATCACACCCTTCGCTGAGCTCATATGAGCTCCTTTTCTACCATTAATTCTACCTCTTTTAGGAATTTCTCCAGTGGCATTGTATCAAGCCCAAACCTTCTAATCGGATCGTACCTCTTTGCATCATCTGCTATTAAAAGGCTGCCCGTTTGGATCGCAGTTGCCGCTGTTAATATATCCTCAATATCCATGATTATTCCTTTTCTGAGTAAGTTTGCCTCGATTTGGGCTGCTTTAATTATTATGTCCTCAGTTAGTGGGATTATTGTATATATATCTTTTAATATGTCAAATTCAAGCTCGATGTTCTTCTTAAGGTATGCTCTCGCCGTTAAATACCTGTATATTGTGATTATTGAAATGTTGACGTTGAACTTTGCTAGGGTTATCTCAAGTAACCTTTTCCTGCTCTTTGAGTGCATCTTCAGAAGAGCAGCGCTATCAAAAGTAATTTCAGGGGGCAACGGCATGTTTCAACTCTCCTTCTTCTTTTTAATGATATTAATTAAGGTTTCAGCTTCATCATCACTCATTACGACCTTGTCCACCTTTTTATCGAGTTCAACCAAATGCCATGTTTCTATTAGCTTTTGTAGTACTTCATCGTACGACCTTGCTTCAAGTTTATCCTTGAGCATTTTAATTTTCTTCCAAGTACTCTCGTCAACGGCTATCGTCTTCATTCTATCCCCTCCCTAACGACTTTCTTATAAGTTTCAACGCTCCTTCTTCTTGGTATCCTCTCCTTTGTTATCAAGTCAACTTCGTAAAGCCCGAATCTTATCTTAAATCCCATCGCCCACTCGTAATTATCCGTCAAGGCCCAATGGAAGTATCCGCCGACTTTTATTCCGTTCTCGATGAGGTTTTTGACTTCTCCAATATGATCCACTATATATCTTGGCCTCAGGATGTCCTTAGAGTCGGCAATCCCATTTTCCGTTATGAAGATGTTCTTGCAGTATTCGTATGCCTCTGCCGTGGAATCATATAGGCCTTGAGGAAATACTTCCCATCCAAAGTCGCTTGTTGGGTTATTATCTGGGGAGACGCTGTTTGGATTCCCTGAATATCCATAGCCTTCGGCTCCAACGAATGTAACAAGTGGCAATTCTTCGTACTTAGGTTCCACGTACCTTACGACTTCCCTTGTGTAGTAGTTGTTCCCTATCCAATCGTTCCTCTTTAAGTGTGCTACCTTGACGTATTCCCCGGATATCTCAATGTCAAGTCTTCCTCTGTTTACGGCCTCTAAGAATATCCTATTGTGGAAGAGGTCATAATTCTCAGCGGCTTTTTGGTCTTTCGGGTTGTTTGGATCGAGGGGATAGGCTGGTATTATATTTAGAATTATCCCAACGGGTTTCTTGGAGAACTTCTTAATAGAATCATAGGCTCTCGCATGCGCTATTACTTGATTCAGGATTACCTTTTTTGCTGCCGTTGGGTTGAGTATTCCTGGGGGCCATCCAACGTATGGGCCCAAATATCCTAATTCGGCCGTTACCATAGGTTCGTCAAAAGTTGCCCAATAATCTACGTACTCATCGAACTTCCAAGCAATATAAGCGACGAACTTAGCGAACTCTATTATTGCTCTCTCATCTACCCATCCCTTAGCTCTGGCCTTCTCTATATTTGCCCTGACCTCGAGGGGATCGTGAAGCCATATTGGATTAGTCTGATGATTCAAAGTAACGAATGTTGTGAATCCTAACTTCTTTAGGTTTCTAAGGACGTCTAAATAGTGTTGAACTTCCCTCTTATTTGCTAATTCATCAAGTTGTTGCAGGTGCTCTCTCTTTATCTTAACCTTCTTTATGAATCCATAACCATCTTGTTCAACACTTACTTCAACGTTAAAGGTGGGGCAGGGAAATATTCTGCTCCATTCTATCGTCAATTGGTAGGCGTTTAAACCAAGATCCTTGGCGAGTCTATGATCGATTTCGTATAAATCGTAATTGTTAATCCCCTCTTCAGGTAGATCTCCACTAACTAATTCATTTTTAATGTTGTAAGGGTCACGAACCCATGCCCACCAGTCACTTCTTGAGTCTATATTCCTCCTATAGGGATCTCCCATCTCAAATTGAAATGCCGATTGGACTACGCCCCAATAGAATTCCATCGTCTCTCCCCAAGTTCATTTTATAGATCCTTTAGTTTTTATAATTTTCCACATGTGGAACTTCATCAAGGAGTCTTTGTCTTTTTAATGATAGAGGCGATTATATCAGAGCAAATGTAAAAATAAGTCCACTACTGCTTTAAATTTTCCACCAAAAACCTTATATATATTGGCCATATTTTACAAATTTGAAATGAATTATAATGGGGTGGTCTGCTATGAAAAAGTACATAGCCACAATATTGATTGCCCTGTTCTTCCTTAGTACCATTGGAGTAGTTGCCGCCCAGGAAGAACTTCCAAGGGAACAAACCTTGTACACGGCTAACTCCGCTCCACCAACAAATGCAAATCCAATTCAGGGAAGCAACATAATCCCAATGGCTGGTTTGGTCTTTGAGCCATTGTTCATGCTCAACTTCATGAAGACCGAACTCGTTCCATGGCTTGCTGAATACGGAAAGTGGGTCAAGCCAAACGTTTTTGAGGTCAAACTTAGGGAGGGCACTAAGTGGCAGGATGGAAAGCCACTTACAGCTGAAGATGTCAAGTTCTCATTTGAGTACTACCAAAAGGTAGGGCTTAAAGACTGGTCAAAATATGGTCTCCAGGAAATAAAGGTTCTTGACATGAGAACCGTTCAGTTCATATTCAAGAGCACTCCAAACGTCTGGGCTTGGAGAAATGAGCTCTACAGCGTCCTAATTCTCCCGGAGCATATATTCAAGAACATCGACCCACAGAAGGTTAAGACTATGACATTCCTTGGTGATGAGCAGAAGTACCTTGTCGGTTCAGGTGCCTACAAGCTCTACAAGGTTGTACAGCAACAGAAGGCAATTTTCGTGAGGAACGATGAGTGGTGGGGTGCAAAGTACTTTGGCCTTCCAGCTCCAAAGTACATCGTCCAGCTGTACGTTGGCTCAAACGACCAGGCTGCAAACATGTTCCTCAAGGGTGACCTTGACGTAGGTACCTACTACGTCGATATAGTCGAGCTCAAGAAGAAGAACCCGAACATAGTTAGTTGGCTTGACAGGCCACCGTACTTCCCACCTGTCGTTCCAGTTATAATGTACTTCAACACCAAGCACAAGCCACTTGACGACCCACTCGTCAGGAAGGCCATAGCCGAGGCAATCTGTCCAGCACAGATCGTCAAGCAGGGACCAATAAGCGACCTCCCAGACCAGACCCCACTCGGTAACGTCATGAAGCCATGGAAGGAGAAGATTGGAGTTAACCAGCTAATCAAGGAGTACGGATGGAAGTACTGTGACCCAGTTGATGCAGCAAAGCTCCTCGACGAGGCTGGAATTAAGGACACCGATGGAGATGGCTGGAGGGAGTACAACGGTAAGGATCTCGTCCTAACGTTCGCTGCATGTGGTCCATGTAGTGACTGGATGCAGGCGGTAGAGATCGTAGTCAACCAGCTCAAGGCTATCGGAATTAAGGTTGACGTTAAGAAGTACGACTGGGCTACAATGGTCAGCAAGCAACAGGCTGGAGAGTTCGACTTAACAATGCACTGGGCTGGAACATTCAAGCCAGATCCCTATAGTGTCTACTACGATTTAATGTACTATAAGGATGAGAATAACAAGGGTGGGGCAAACTTCGGTAACTACTACAACCCAGAGGCTAATAAGTTACTGGACGAACTTGCAAAGACATCTGATGAGGCTAAGCAGGTTGAGCTCCTCAGGGAGCTAACCAAGATCTGGCTTAAGGACGTTCCAGCAGTTCCACTCTACATGGGTACCTTATTCTATGAAGCAAACACCCAGTACTGGGCTAACTGGCCAAACGAGGAGAATCCATACGGTGTTCCAATCTTCTGGCCAGGCTTCGGTACCTGGGGTACAGCACTTGCATTCCTTGGTGTCAGGCCGGCTAAGGCCGTTGGTCCAGGGACAACCACCGTAGTCCAGACCCAGACTGTCGAGAAGACACAGACAGTAGAAAAGACTCAGACCGTCGAGAAGACCGTTACAGTTACGGCTTCACCAACCGAGACTAAGGGCGGCATCTGTGGTCCAGCGGCTATCCTTACCTTAGCGGCAGTTCCACTCATCTTGAGAAGGAGGAGACTCTGAGCTTTCTCTTATTTTTTTATTGATAAAATCGAGGAGGGGGAAGAAATGGGATTTAAGCAGTACCTAAAGAGGAAAATTCTCATTTATTTTTTAACGTTCATATTTGCTGTAACCCTGAACTGGTTGTTGCCTAGATTAATGCCCGGTAACCCTATAGAGATCATGATAAACTCCGCCCTGGGCTTATCCCCCCAGGAGAGGGAAACTCTGTTACAATTTTATGAAGAGCTGTACGGATTAAATAAGCCACTTTACGTTCAGTTCATAAGCTTTTGGAAATCCCTGCTAACCGGTAACCTTGGGTATAGCATACTTTACAGAGCCCCGGTTTCGGATTTAATCAAGCACGCGCTTCCATATGACATAGCGATCCTATTCCCCGCTATAGTTCTGAGTTGGATCATAGGCAATTGGCTCGGTGCATTGGCAGGGAAGAACAAGAAGTACGACAGGTACGTGATGCCCCTCTTTTACTTCTTGGCGAGCATACCGTACTTCTGGTTTGCCATGCTCCTCGTGTACGTAATCGGAGTTAAGCTCGGCTGGTTGCCATATCAGGGAGCCTATAGCCCGGACTTAGTTCCGAGATTTTCTTTAACGTTCATTGTAGATTTCTTGAAGCATTGGATACTCCCGTTCCTAAGTCTGTTCATAGTCATGATCGGTAGCTGGGCCATAGGGATGAGAAACATGATAATCTATGAGCTTGAGGCTGACTACGTCAGGTACCTCGAGGCCCTAGGTGCAAGTGAAAAACTAATGACTAAGCACGCCTACAGGAACGCAATCCTCCCCCAGATAACCGGACTCGCCTTGCAGTTGGGCCTAATGGTTGCTGGGGCAATTGCAACTGAAATAGTCTTCAACTACCCTGGAGTTGGAGTTCTGCTGATGCGTGCGGCTTTAAGTCAGGACTACTTCCTCTTACAGGGTGGATTTCTGATGATCGTCATTGCCGTCCTAGTGGCCAACTTCGTGATAGACATAGTCTACGCCCTCATTGATCCGCGTGTTAGGGTTAGCTACACGGAGGGATGAAGATGGAACTCATAAAGCTCGCATTCAAGAACAACAAGTTCAAATTTGGATTCGGTCTTATCGTGTTTTTCATACTCTTCGGCTTAATTGGGCCTCTGTTCACGCCTTTTGCTAGCGATGGCCTGTACTACGAACAAGTGGGTAAAATCAAGCTTGCATCGTATTCAACAAAGACCCTCCCTCCAATGACCAGGGAGAACATAACAACGTACACTGGGAAGACCGTTGAAGTCCTTCACATCCTGGGAACGGATAAGGAAGGGAGGGACGTCTATACGGAGCTCGTTTATGGCTTGAGGACGTCACTGTGGATAGCATTCCTTGCGGCAATAATTGGAACAACCCTGGGAATAACGATAGGTTTCGTCTCCGGTTACAAGGGTGGACTCGTAGATGAGCTATTGATGATGTTCGTCAACATAATGCTCGTCATTCCTTCAATCGTTCTGCTGATCTTGGTTGCAGCGTACCTTGAAGCAAGAAGCCCAGCGGTTCAGGCCCTGATTATAGGTCTAACGAACTGGCCCTGGGTAGCGAGGTCAGTAAGGGCCCAAACTCTCTCCCTGAAAAACAGGGAATTCGTCAACCTCTCAAAGCTTGCAGGTCTCTCAGATCTCAGGATAATCTTCGAAGAGATAATGCCCAACATGATATCGTACATAGTCATGGTTGGTATTCTCCAGATCAGTGGAGCTATCCTAGCCTCTGCAACCCTTGACTTCATAGGTTTAGGCCCAACGACAATGATCTCTCTGGGAACAATTCTGCAGAAGGCAATAATGCACAACGCCCTCCAGTTCGGCTGGTGGTGGTGGTTCATTCCACCGGGGTTAATTATCACCCTGATAATCACGGCATTGTTCTTCATCAACCTCGGAATGGAAGAAGTGTTCAATCCTCGTTTGAGGGGTGAGTGATATGGTTTTGCTTGATGTTAGGGGTCTTCGTGTTTACTACTCTACCCCGTTGGGTTTTGTGAAAGCAGTGGATGGTGTTTCGTTTGAGGTTAAAGAGGGTGAGGTTTTTGGCATTGCTGGTGAATCCGGTTGTGGTAAGTCAACCCTAGTCCACTCCCTAATCCTGAGAAAACCTCCAATGAGACACATTTCAGGGGAAGCAATATTCAAGGGCAGGGATTTAATGAAACTTTCTAGGGAGGAGGCAAGGAGAATCCAGTATACCGAACTCTCCATCATCCCACAGTATGCAATGAACGCGTTAAACCCCACGAAGAGGATTAGGGATATTGTCTGGGATCTTGCTAGGGAGCATGGGTATACTGACAGGGGGGAGGTCGAGAAACTCTTGAGGGAGAGGCTTGCTATGGTTAAACTCTCGCCTAGGGTTGCTGACATGTACCCCGTAGAATTGTCTGGTGGAATGAGGCAGAGGGCAACAATGGTCGTCTCCACACTATTAAACCCAGATTTATTAATTGCCGATGAAATAACATCAGCCTTGGACGTTACAACCCAGAGGGTTGTGATTGAGTTATTACACTACTTCATGCAAGAGGGCATTGTAAAGTCAATTATCTTCGTTACCCATGACCTAGCACTTCTAAAGCAGATTGCTGATACTGTGATGATAATGTACGCTGGGAAGGTCGTGGAGATTGGGCCAATGGAGGAGGTGATTGACGATCCAGCCCATCCATACACGCAAATGCTGCTAAACTCTCTGCCAAGGATGGGTGTTCATTACAAGAGGCAAAAACTCCATGGGATCAGTGGTTATCCAATAAGCCTCCTCAACCCGCCAAAGGGTTGTAGATTCTATACACGGTGTCCTTATGCTATGGATATCTGCCCAGAAAAAGAGCCTAAGATGATTAGGGTTGGTGAAAACCACTATGCTGCTTGTCACATGCTTGGGGGTGGTTAGTGTGGAGCTTGTGAAGGTTGAACACTTGACTAAAATCTTTACCTCTGGCCTTATTGGTGGTTTTGAGGTTAGGGCTGTTGATGATGTTTCCTTCACTATTAATGAGGGTGAAATCGTCGCATTAGTGGGGGAGAGTGGTAGTGGTAAGACTACTATAGGAAAACTTATCTTGAGGTTGATCCAGCCAACTTCGGGTAGGATTTACTTTAAGGGTGAAGACATTTTAAAGTTTGACAAGAGGAGGCTCAAGAATTATTATTACAAGCAAGTACAAGCAGTATTCCAGGATCCCTTTGCCTCGTTTAATCCATTACACAAGGTTGATCGTGCCTTTGACTTGGTCTTTAGGACTTTTTTGAGGGGTGTTTCGGGGGATGAGCGGAAAGAACTGGTGGAGAGGGCTTTGGAGGGTGTTGGTCTTAATCCTGGGGAGGTTTTGGGTAAGTATCCTCACCAGTTGAGTGGTGGGCAGTTACAGAGGATCTTAATTGCTAGAGCGCTTTTGGTTAGGCCTTCCCTGTTGATTGCTGATGAGGCTGTGTCAATGCTTGATGCTTCGACGAGGATTGATATTCTGAACCTCTTAGGGGAATTTAGGGATAAGTATGGTACGTCAGTCTTGTTCATCACGCATGATTTGGGCTTGGGTTATTACATTAGTGATAAGGCTATCATAATGTATAGGGGGACGGTGGTAGAGTGGGGGGATACTGAGAGGGTGTTTCGTAATCCTTTGCACCCTTATACGCGGATGTTGTTGGAGAGTGTTCCTGATTTGAGTGTGAAGTGGGAGTTTAGGGGGATTGAGCCTGAAAGAGAAGAGGGGAGAGTGTATGAGATTAAGGGTTGTAGGTATGCTCCTAGGTGTTCTAAGGTTATGGACAAGTGCTTCAAACTAAGACCCCCAATGGTTGAAGCCGAAAAGAATCATTGGGTAGCATGCTGGCTCTATGCAAAGGCTTGAATCAGGAGGTGGTTAAAATGCATGCCACGTTAAGGGAAATTAGAAAGACTCCTGAAGGAATACTCAAGGCCCAGGAAGCATTTGAAAGGATAAAGGAAGAAGTAACACTGCCCAGGAACATCCTCTATACTGGCTGTGGCTCCTCTCACTTCCTATCTCAATTGCTGGCAATGGCAACGAACGCCTTGGGGGGCAAGGGAATAGCCCTTCCGTGCTCTGAGCTGATGTACTCAAGGAATTACTATGCAATAAACTCCCCAGAGCTTATCGTCGCGATATCAAGGTCTGGGGAAACAACGGAAGTTCTAAAGGCTATGGATGTCCTCAACGTTAAAAAACTGGGTCTAACGGCCTACGAGAGCACTCTCTCCAAGAAAGCTGACTATGCTTTGATCGTGGACACGCCTGAAGACAGCGTTGTTATGACTCACTCATTCACCGCTTTTTACTTTTCGTACCTCCAGCTGTTAAGGGAATCTTACGGCCTTCAGGTGTTCAATGCCAAAGAAGTCTCGAAGTTAACTAGAGATGTCTTGAAGAATGAGGGGTACATTAGGAAGCTCGTTGATGAATTTGAATTCTCCAATGTTATATTCCTGGGTTCGGGAATTCTTTACCCCGTGGCCCTTGAGGCAATGCTGAAGATGAAGGAGATGGCAATATTCTGGAGTGAAGCCTACCCAATGTTCGAGGTGAGACACGGATTCAAGTCCATAGCCGACGACAACTCCCTTGTCGTCATGCTCGTTAGCGATCCCTTTGAGTGGCATGAAAAACTCGTGCGGGAGTTCCAGGGTCAAGGGGCCAAGGTCATGGTGGTAAGCGAGAAAGAGCTGGGCTCGGAATATTATCTCCAAGTGCCTAAGGTGGATGAACTCTTAATGCCTGTCGTTACCCTGCCGATAATTCAGCTTTTGGCCTATTATAAGGCCGTTAAGAGGGGGATGAACCCCGATAATCCAAGGTTTTTGGAGAAAGTTGTTAGGTGGTGATTCGTATGCAGGTTACCCATAACGGTAAGCTATACCTCTTAGATGGGAAAGAAATAGTGATTTATGGGGGAACCCTTCACTTCTTTAGAGTTCCCAGGGGCGTCTGGCGAGATAGGTTGGAGAAGATGAAGAGGCACGGCCTTAATACCGTTGACACGTACGTTGCATGGAATTGGCATGAGCCCGAAGAGGACAAATTTGACTTCACTGGGGAGACGCATCCCCAGAGAGATCTGGTTGGCTTTCTTGAGCTTGCCCAGAACCTTGGTTTTTATGTCATTATAAGGCCTGGCCCCTATATCTGCGCTGAATGGAAGAACGGTGGTATTCCACAGTGGCTCATTAACAAACATCCTGAAATACTTGCTAGAAGCCCGAACGGTCCCTTACCTAGGGACATTTACTATCCGCCGATCACCTACCTTCATCCAACGTACCTAGAGCATGTGATGAACTGGTACGAGCATGTGCTTCCAATAATAAGGGATTATTTATACACGAGAGGAGGGCCGATAATTAACGTCACGATAGATGATGAGCCCTCGTACTGGGAGACGATATTCCAGGCGTTCCTCACGGATTACAACGATGTTGTAGTTAAGGAAAACGGTCTCTGGCATAGGTGGCTTAAGGAGAATTTCACCTTGGATCAGCTTGAGGAGAGGTACAAGGTTAAGCTTTCGGACTATGTAGAGATAGCTCCACCTAAGGCCTTCTCTGAGCCCCTGCCAAAGATATTAGACTGGCACCACTTCAAGATATGGATGGTCAACGAGTACGTAAAAACACTGTACCATAAGATTAAGGGGTACGTCGATGTCCCGATTAGCATACTTGATCCCTACCTTCTTTTAGCCGCTTGGAGGCACTTCTACAACTACGTAAAGAAGAATAAGCTTGATATCCACCTCTGGACAGAGTTCTGGTATTCGTTTTACAGGAGCTTTGACTTTAAGGAGGACAAGCTTGGGCACATCTACTACAAGGTTGGAATCTACAGATACTACGTTGACAAGCTAGGTACTCCCCCATTGAGCATTGAGACCCAATCTTCATTGGCAAACGTTATAGAGAAGGATGAGGCCGAGCTCCTCTACGGCCTGTTGCCTTCCCTAGGAATCCACAACATAAACTACTACCTCTACGTCGGCGGTGAAAATCCGAGGGGTTATGAATCTCACAACGGAGTTACTTGGGACGTTTACTCTCCAATTAGCTTGGATGGAAGTGAGAGGCAGCACGTAGAGCCAATAAAGTGGATTGGAAAGTTCCTTAAGGCCAACAAGGACTTTGCATATTCACCATTCCATGCAAAGGTTGCCTTCGCAATGTACGAGCCTTATGAGGCCCTAAACCTCTGGGGTTATAGGCCTGAGAACTTCAAAGAGAGCGTTAACCTAAATGAGTATCTCTTCGGCGAGAGAGGCCTCCTCACGTTACTCGCAATGAGCAACGTCCCCTTTGACGTAATCGACTTAGACAATACCACAGTTGATGAGATGCTCAAGTACGAGCAGATCTGGGTTTACAGCCTCGACTTCATGGCCAGGGAAGCCCAGGACAAGCTTGCGGAGTACGTTGAGAAGGGTGGGAACTTAGTTATCATGCCAATGCTACCGTACTTGGACGAGAACATGAACGAGTACAGGAAGCTTGAGGAGTTCTTGGGAGTTAAGGTTGGAGGGGAGGTTGCAAGGGACAACTACAGGTTAATCCCCTTCGTAAGCGTTGACGCCGAAGGAATAGAGAGGATGATCGTTAGGAACGTCGTTAGGGAGGTCAAGGGAGGGGAGCCAATAGCTTGGGTTGGGGATAAGGTCGTAGGTGCCCTCGTCAAGAAGGGGAAAGGTTCCGCTGTGATCCTGGGTTTCAGGCTTCAGTACTACTCAAGCTATCATGACATGCACAGGAAGTTCGTTGACAAGATCCTAGAGTTGCAGGGAGTTGAGAGGGACTTTAAAGTTACGGATAGGGATATCATAGTCATTCCAAGGGGTAACTACCTTGCAGTTATCAATCCGAGGGGCCACACCGTTAAGGGCAGGATAAGCTACAACGGCATCGAGTTTCCCAAGCTTACGGAGCTTGAGATGAGGAATAGGGGCGTGCTTTTCCTTCCCGTGAACGTTAAGCACGGTAATTACGAGATCGTCTACTCAACCGCTACGGTCGTTGGTTACGAAGATGACAAGATAACGTTCAGGAACCACCTAAGCGACACTTCCGAAGTCGCCATTAAAGCGGAGGTTGTGGGTATAGAAAGCGGGGAGGTGCTAAAGGAGAAGAGGGAAGATGGCATCACAACGATAGTCATTAGGCACTCCGGCGAATTTACCCTTCTCCTTCGCTAACCTCTTTCCTTCCAGTTAGCCATGCTTCATAAAATCTTTTCCATTCTTCCTCAAACTCCCTCTTCACTCCCCATCTTCTCCTGAAGGCATTTAACAGGACGGTTATGTCCCTCTTTAGCAGATTTAAGCTTTCGGGATTTGCGCAACTTAAGTATTGGGCCCAATCTATTATCAGGATATCATTATCGTCGGTTAGCACAACGTTGAACTCACTCATATCCCCGTGGACTATCCCGAACCTGACTATCTTTTCATACTCATCAAGAACTTTCCCCAGGATTTCACTTGCTTCCTCTCTCGTAAGGTCGGTATCCCTTAGATCCGCAAGTTCAACTCCGCTGATGAACTCCATAACTATTGCATGTCTGTTCCAAGCTATCGGCTTTGGAACCTTCGCGAATGGGCTTAATAGGACGAGGGCCTCGTGCTCCTTCTTTGCTATCAACCTTGAAACGTACAGCCAGCTCTTATGATGCTTATCCGCGAATACATCACTGTGGTAGCCTGCTTTCCTTGCGCTCGTCCTCTCCCCTATCCGGTTGAACTTAACAGCAACCTTCTCTCCGGAGGGAGTTAGGGCAACGTATACGTCTGCATCCTTTCCAACCCCTATCTGGGTGGTTGATATGGCCTCGATGACGCCCTTCTTTGCGAAGGCCCTAATGGCGAGTGCATCGTATCCATGTATCGTTAGTTGATAACCTATGTACCCCATGTCGCTCCTCCTAATTACTAGTCCCCAATTGTCCAGCCTCCCAAGTCTATGGCTTGCGCTTTCTACGTCCATCCTGGCAAACTTGGCGATTTCCTCTAGGGGAACCCATTTATAATACCTCATCTTAAGCTCTATACCCCTGAGTAACCTGAAGTCTATGTCCTTAAGCTTTGGATAAGCTTCAAGGGCTAAGAGTTTGCTGACCATCGGTACTACCTCGGTCGGGATGTTTTAAACCTCTCCCTTTATCCAGAAATATTTATTAGTTTAAAATGTTACAGTTTCCCTTTGACTTAGGAGGAACACGTAAGGTGGGTAGGTATGGACGTGTTAACCATTGTTAGAATAATAACGATATTGGTAAGGGTGGCCGGTGCATTTTGGTTGATACGCTTATACCGCCAAGTTGGAAGGAAATCAGCTGTTGTTCTTGCTCTTGGGTTGCTTGCGTATTCTTTCCACACCCTAAGCGACATACTTGAGGCCACTTTAATGAATGAGATATCGATAGCCATAACATCTACCTTATTTATGCTGATGGCAAGCGTAATTACAATAGAGGAGGAGGGAGAGTTCCCATCATTCTTCACGTTTGCATTGTTCTCTCTAACTCCGCTTATATTGATTATTTACACAATAATAGTTGGAGAGATCTTTGATTCAAAGATGCTCACGATCTTAGGCGTTGTTTATGGAATCTCGGGATTCTTCATCTTTTTCTCTGGTGTCATAATATGGAGGTTAAAGGAGATATTTGGGAGGAAGATGCTCGTGCTTTCAGGCTCCCTGGCCTTGATAGGACTTCATCAAATGGACTATCCCTTCTTAAGGCCAATTCCTTGGTTCGCCCCGATAGGGTTTACTATAGCCACGGTACTAACTCTAACGCTCTTGTATGGGATTGTTGCCGTCTTTAAAAGCGAAATTTATTTCCGCCGTCATCCTCCTACAACATCTGAGCTTAAGGAGGGGTCTTTTCTTGTTAGCTCTGACTATTTTAACAAAGCAATGATGCCAAAGCTCCAAGAGTTTCCGGTATTAGCATTTGTGAGGAATATTCAGGGTTCCGACGCTTGGTATAAGTACTTCGTGACCAGGGCTGTATCCAATTATGAAAAGGACATAAGCCCTACGGATCTCCCTAGAATGCTTGAACTTTCAAAGAGATATCTACAAGCGTCTAAAGGAGGGGTCATCGTTATTGATTGTCCCGAGTACCTTGCCCTGTACAATGGCTTTGAGGCTTTACTTAAATTCCTGGCGACCCTGAGGGATATGGTTGTTGTTTATAAAGGAACGCTGATAGTAATAACGGAGAGAGGGGTGTGGGAAGATAGGCAATGGGTATTGTTGACGAAAATACTTCAGGAAAAATCCCTCTAAATTTTACGCGAATATGGAGAAAATTAAATTTTCCCGTTATGTCAGTAAGCTTTTAATGTTTGCATTGTGAGAAAGGAAAATGATGATAAGAAACTGGAAGGTAGTTGGGTTAATCCTGGCGATTGTCATCTTGACATTGTCACTCGTCGGCCTAAACCACTCTAACGTTCCATCCGGGGGAGGAGAATGTCAAGCGTACGTAGTCTTAGTAAGTGAGGATGGGTATTTTGAACTCGCGAATTTTAATTTATCCCTTGGAAATATTAGTGTAACTCCCTTTGACGTGAATACCCCCCTTCTTTTAAGCTCACCTGCCTGCAATGTTACTGTCTCCGGAACTGGAGTTGGATGGAGCGGAGTAAGGTTTGAGATAGTAGGAAAATTATCCTTCCATCCTAAGGCAGTTACATTTATCAAGCTTCACCATTATCCTGGCAGATTTGTCGTGTTGGAAGAGGGTCACGTTCCGTTATCAACTCTTCCCAAGACATTTTTTACCGATTGTAATAAGTTGGAGGAGATAATAGATACTTACGGTAATGATGTGGTAAAGGATTTCTTCAGGAAGAATAAAGTCCTGAGGGAGAAGTACCTTGGCTTGTGGCTTAAAACTGGTAACCTTACGTATTTACAGGCTTACAGGGATCTCTCCTACCACTTAGATATGCTAGTTTTCTTGTACAGGCTGGGTAAATTAGATGAGAGGAGTTTTAGGTACATTTCGCTGGGACTCATAGCAACTACATACTACTATGAAGCCTTCCAAAGGCCTGGGCATAAGGACATGTCTATGGTCTTCTCCAATTGGTCTCCCTACTATGGGACGATAAAAGTTGTGAATGGCCCGATAAATTTAACCCTTCCGTTTGTTTATTACAGGGCGAGAGGATTTAATTTATATCCCGTCTCTGCGGTTCATTGGGCAGAAGAAAGCTGGAAAAGAGGGAAAATAGATGTTATGCTCTCTATATTAAACGATATAATTCCGTTCATACGGGAAAGAGAGTACCGTGGAGTTAAGTACGCCTATCTCCCCATTTACTTCCACTTTCAGAACTCAAGCGTCCCCTGGATTTCTGGATACTCCCAGGGAGTTGCCTGTGGTATGTACGCCATTGCTTATAATGTTACAAAGGACGAAAGGTACCTTAGGCTTGCAACCCTGTTCTTTAACTCGTTTAAGGTGCCGCTTGAGCATGGGGGCTTTGTAACCGAAACTAAGTTTGGGCCATGGATACTTGAGTATCCCTACTATCCCGAACAACTGGTTCTTAACGGTCATATCATCTCGGCACGGGGGGTTTATTATTACTATATGGTAACGAAAAATCCGAAGGCATTAGAACTTTTCTTGACCTACGTGGAGTCAGTTAAAAGAGCTCTACCCTACTTCGATACTGGGAGTTGGAGCAGATACGCCATCATTTATAATTCTTCAAGTGTTTTCTATCACAGGCTCCATATAAGACTCCTTTACTGGCTCTACAGGGTAACTGGGGATGAAACGTTCTTAGAGTACGCGAAAAAGTGGAATGATTACCTAGTTAAAAGAGGGTTAAAGCCGGAGAATCTTGTATAACTTTTCCCTCAACTCTTCAATGGATCCCTCATTCACTATTATGAAATCCGCGATTTCCTTGAGCTTTGATGTCTGATATAACTTCTCCTCCCATTCGTCAAACCTTAATAAGTCTTCAAGTGTCTCTATAGCTTTGTCCTTCTTTGCGTTCCTCCTTTTCAGCCTTTCAAACCTTATCTCAGGCCTAGCTTCGACGTATATGAGTACCCCTTTCATCTCTTTGATTTTCTTTACCTCCCCTATGGATCTAACTCCATCTATTGCTATGTTCTTGCAGTGCCTTAGCTTATCAACGGCAAGCCTGATTAGTACATCCTCTCCGTGCTTCTCCTTTAGTATCCTACCCAACTCAATTAAGTTTTCCCTCGTTGGCTCTCCCTTGAACTCCACTTCGGGAACCCAGGAATAATCTTTAGTGTTACCCGTGAGTATGTCTATTAAGGGTTCACTACAGCTTATCCTACAAAAACCACGCTCTTCAAGTAACCTCGCTACTGTGGTTTTGCCAGCGGCAATTTTACCGGCTATACCCACTATCATCTCTTCCAACCCCATCTAATTATCCTCGCCCCATCCGTTGCTTCCATAAGCCCTTCGGAGACCATTTCAACTACGTACTCAAGTAAATCAACTTTATCGAATACTGCGGGCCTTGACTCCCCGAAGAGGTACTTAAGTTCAAAGTACCCTATTCTCAGGAACTTTATCGGGTTAATGAGGATAGCCTTTTGAACCTTTGCGGGGGACTTAAACTCCGATAAAATTACCTCTCCCTCCTGGGCTAAATTAGTCAGGAATTCCTCGTTTGGAAAGAACACCTCCCTGATGGGTCTATCTACGGGGATGAAGTTCAGCTTTGGGAAGGAGTATCTAACGCCATAGATATCTCCTTTGACTCCAAATGAGTTGGCAAAACCTAGGAGGGCTTGAGCGTTGAAAGTCAAGAACACTATTCCATTAACAGTTTTCTTAGATTTGGGCCACTTCCTGGGGGGAAAGTTGAATTCAGCCTTTATAAAAGGGATAAGGAAGTCGAGGCCATGTTCCTCGGCAAAGTTTAGACTTTTTTCAAGTTGCATTCTCTTAAGTATTAAGTCCAGGGTCGTGTAAACGCTAACCATCTTCACGCCCAGGATCTCCTTAAGCTTGCCTATAACTAGGCTACTCCCGATTATGACGCTCTTGTCCGTTCTGTCGTGGGCTATTATGAACAGCTTGTCCTCTTCCCTGTCGTACCTCACCTCATCTATCTCAAAGGGAGTAACCGGCAGTCCATGCTCCCTTCTTATTTGAATGACTAACTCCTCAATCTCCTCCTTGCTGAACATCTCATGGCACCTCAAAGCCGAGCCCTTTTAGTATCATCCTTAATGCGAGAATCACCATTACCACGGCAAAGGCATTCTTTAAGCTCTTAGCCTTAATTCTCTTCGCTATCCTAGCTCCAAGCTGAGCTCCAACTATTAACCCAGGAACTAGAAGGGGGAGCCATTGTACTTCAACGTTGCCAAGGAGGTAGTGCTTTATTGCGCTACTCGTCGATGTAAAAACTATCGTGAAGCTTGATGTGGCAACGGCGTAGTGTATGGGCATTCCGAGCCAAGTTAAGAATGGAACGTTTATTATCCCTCCTCCAACTCCCAAAAGTCCACTCACTACCCCGGCAAAGAAGCCTCCTAGGGGAATTACTTTTTCGTTTACCTTAACGTCCCTAATTCTAATTTGAGTTGGTTCTACGGGCTTCTTCTTGTAAATTCTGTAGGCCACGGGAATGAGGGCGAGCCCAAAGATGACCTTCAGTTGCCTCGCCGGGATGAAGGAGGTAAGCCAGGCCCCTATGTATGCACCTACTATTGCGGTGCTTGCAAGTAATAGGCCTGCCTTATAGTGTATCCTTCGCTGCTTATGGTAGGCGTAGGAGGAGCTTAATGCGGTAAACACTATGCTCGCGCTTGAAGTCCCTATTGCGTGGTGAATTTCAACCCCGACTATGTTCAATATTGGAACTAGGAGGAAACCCCCACCGAGGCCGAATAAAGCTGCAAGGGCTCCAACGAGAATTCCAACTCCAAAGTAGCCCAGGTACTCAATCATTAGTGGCCCTCCTAGAGTTCGAAGGTTATCGCCTCTATGAGCTTTATCAGCGCTTCAAGATCCCTTAAGTGAAGCATCTCAACCTCGCTGTGAAGGTACTTTATTGGAACGCTTAAAGCGAGAACCTTTGCCTTGTGCTGGAACGCTGAGGCATCTGTTCCTCCCCCTGTAACGCCGATCTGTATTGGAATATCGTTCTTCTCAGCTATCTCAAGCACATTTTTGACTAGATCCCTGGAGTAGATTGCAGAATTATCAACGGCCCTTATAACCGGCCCCTTGCCGAGAGCAACATCACCCGTCAATTCATTACAGCAGGCGAAGGAGTCTATTGCGAAGGCGTACCTGGGGCTGTAAGTGTTCGCTAGGAACTTCGCGCCTTTAAGCCCTACCTCCTCCTGAACAGTAAAGGCAAAGATGACCTTCTTTTCAAGCTCGTGGTCTACGAGGTCTTTTATTGCCTCAATTAATGCAACAACCCCAAATCTATCGTCGAGGGATCTTGTTGAAACGTACTTGCCGTTCAAGACCGCGAAGTGTTTCTTGAACACCGCGTAGTCGAGGGGCTTAATTCCTAGGGCATCAACTTCTTCCCTGCTCTCAGCTCCAACGTCAATAACCAGATCGTGCCAGGGCTTAACCCCTTTATCTCCCTTGATGTTTAGGTGGGGAGGGATTGCCCCAATAACTCCATCCACCTTTCCATCTTCGGTTATAACATCTACATGCCTTCCGTACAACAGCCTGTCATCTATGCCTCCGATCTTCCTGAACCTTAGCTTTCCATCCTGGGTTACACCCGTGATTAAGAGGCCTATCTCATCCATGTGCGCCATGAAGAGTATCTCCTCCTCTCCTTCCCCAAGCTCCACTATCAGGTTTCCAATTCCATCGATCTTGTAATCGGCGAAATCTTTTAGCTCCTCTATAATTACCTCCCTAACCTTTTCTTCGTAGCCTGAGATTCCTGGGGTTTGGGTCAGCTTTTTCAACAACTCTATCATCTTCATCCCTCCAGCATCTTAACCTCCTCTATGGACCTGACCTTAACAACATCCCTATTCACTAAATCTTCGGGAATTTCTCCCCTAAGGATAGCGAGAAGGTTTTTAACTGCTTGAAATCCCATATCCTCCAACGCTTCCTTTGCCAGCCCGGCGTAGTGCGGTGTTAAGACGGTTTCCCATTCGTACTCAAATAGTTCGTGCTCCTTAACTGGTTCCTCCTCGAATACGTCAGTTGCATAGCCTTTCAGCTTTCCCTCCCTCAATGCTTTCGTTAGTGCTTCCTCATCAACTAAGGCTCCTCTTCCAATGTTGACGAGGTACTTTCCCTTTAGCTTCTCGATTCTCTCGGCGTTTATTATATGGTACGTCTCCTTGGTGAGCGGTAAAGCTAGGATTACTATGTCAACTTCCTCTAAGAGATCATCTAAAGGTAGATACTTCACGCCTTCCCTTTCAACTTCCTCCTTCCTGTGCCTCGACCAGTAATACAGGTCAACTCCGAAGGGGATCAGCCTTTTGGCTATGGCCCTTCCGATGGCTCCCATTCCAACTATCCCAACTTTCTTGCCGTAGAGCGTTTCTATTTCCTTGAACCCGCTCCAGACTACCCTGTGGCTCTCCCACTTTCCTTTCCTGATGAATTTATCGGCGTAGTGTATCTTTCTCATGAGGTTTATGAGGAGGCCAACGGTGAACTCCGCCACGGCCTCGCTGAGAACCCCGGAAACCTTGGTTACGTATATTCCCCTTCTCGTTGCTTCCTCAACGTCGACGTTGTCGTAACCCGCGGAGTGGCAGCTTATAACCTTCAGCTTCTCAGCCCTCTCCAAAACCCTCTTTGTGACCCTGTTGAGGGGCGAAACTATTATCCCATCGTACTCCTTTATCCTCTCGGCGAGCTCATCCTCGCTGGGGTAAAGGAGAACGTCAACGTCAGCGTACCTCTTCAACTCCTCAAGTGGTCTACTTTTCATCTTGAAAAGAACGGCTACCTTAGGCCTCATGAAACCACCGTTAAGATACTCATCGAAAAGAGATATAAGAAGGTTTTGATGAAGGAATTTTGGGTGGTTCTATGGGCGTTGAGGAGCACAAAAAGGAGGCCCCCAGGACGTTTAAGTTCGGAGTAATAACGGTCAGCGATAAGGGAGCTAGGGGAGAAAGGGAGGACAGGGCGGGACCATTAATCGTGGAGGAGCTCTCTAAGCTCGGTGAAAACGTCCACTACAAGATAGTCCCAGATGACAAGCTTGAGATTCTGGTAGCCTTGTTTGAGGCTGTGAACAAGGGAGCAGATGTCGTCGTGACGACAGGAGGAACTGGAATAACGTCTACAGATGTAACGATAGAGGCCATAAGACCTCTATTCGACAAGGAGCTTAGCTTTGGCGAGATATTCAGACTGAAGAGCTATGAGGAGATAGGGAGTGCCGCAATCCTGACGAGGGCCACTGCAGGCATTATTAGGGGCAGGAACAGGATTGTCGTAGTGTTTGCCCTCCCAGGGAGCGTTAACGCGGTGAAGACCGGGCTGGAGATAATAAAGAGTGAGGCCTTCCACGTCCTCAAGCATGCCCGCGAGTGATTTTTCGAAACTTCTTTATATATAATCATGGTTATATATAATGGTGATTAGATGGAGTTCATTGACAGGGAGCTTGAGCTGAAGTTGCTTGAGAAGGAATGGGGGAATAAGCCCTCGTTCGTTGTAGTATATGGAAGGAGAAGGGTCGGGAAGACGAGGCTACTCCAAGAATTTGCAAAAGGTAAGGATGCATTTTTCTTTACTTTTCCTCAGGCCGTTAAGGAGGTTCAAATTAGGGAGTTCCTTAGAGAGCTCTCCGCCTTCCTGGGAGATGAGACGGTACTGGAAATGAAACCGGATAGCTGGTTACCCGTCCTTAAGTATATGGCCAAGGAAGTCGACGATGTATTGATAGTTCTCGATGAGTTCACGTACGCGATAAAATCTGACAGGACAATTTTAAGCCACCTCCAGCAGGTTTGGGATCACTATCTAAGCAACAAGGAGGTTATGCTCGTCCTCTCTGGCTCCCTCCTCGGCATGCTGTGGGATGACGTCCTCTCATATGCCTCTCCCCTTTACGGGCGGAGGACGAGGAGTATTCACTTAAAGCCCCTGAACTACGTTAATTCACTTAAATTCTTTGAGGACAATTTCTATGGTGTTGAAGCCTACATGCTGGTCGGCGGAATTCCTTCCTATCTGAGGTTAGCCTCCCGATATTCCTCACTTGAGGAGTTCGTTAGAGAGGAATTCTTGAGTGATTACGGCTTCTTCTACGATGAGCCCTACATCATCCTGGGGGAGGAACTTAGGGAGCTTAGGGTTTACTTTTCAATTCTAAGGGCGATCGCTGAAGGGAACAGGAGGCTTGAGGAGATCGCCAACTATCTTGGGCTTCCCGCTAGGAGCGTTTATCCCTACATTGACACCTTGATGAGGCTCGGTCTCGTTGAGAAGGAAACTCCCATCCTGGGTAGCAGGAGGGTTAGCCTGTACAGAATAGCCGATCCTGTGTTGCTGACTTGGTTCACCTTAACGTACCCGCAACTTGAGGAGATATCCCAGGGAACTGCAAGCCTTGCGAATCTGTACAAGGTTCTCTCGAGGAGGTTTGAAGACTTAGCCAGGGAGTTTTTGATATTAAAAAGGCCCATAGATTTTGAGAGAATTGGAAGGTGGTGGTTCAAGGGGGAGGAGATAGATATCCTCGCGTTGGACAAAAATGTTGCCTATCTAATTGAGGTTAAGTGGTCGGATTTAAGGGAGAGGGACGCTAAGAAAGTCCTGTCTTCTTTAAAGGAGAAAGCCAAGAAAGTCAAGTTTGAGGGTGACATTAGGCTTGGGCTGATTGCGAGGAGCGTGGAGAAGAAGGATGAGCTTAAGAGCGAGGGCTTCCTTGTTTGGGATCTCTCTGATATAGTTGCCTCTCGATAGCCTTGAGAACATCTTCTAAGGAGAGTTCTGTAGATGGATAGATATTTTCAGAGGATTCAATATGTTTATGATGTGGGAATGTTTTCTATTTGTTTATGATGTGGAGCGTTATCCCATCGAATTAACATCTTATTTCCCTTTTGCCATTGAAATGAGTATTTGTAGTCATCTTCTGATACAAACTCCCTAATGTATAGGACACTTCCATCAATGAGTTCTGCTCTAATTTTAAAGAAGTAATAATTTTAAAGAAGTAAAAGGTCTCTCCATCTTTATAATCTAAAATCTCCATAGTTAGTTACTATGCGACTCTTTTCAAGTAATTCTAACTCTCTGAGCATTTTGTATCTCCTCAAGTCTTCTTTGTAATTCCTCAAGTTTCTTACTATATGCTTTCCATTCTATGTAGTCGTCCCATGTCTCAAATGATTCTTCTCTTGAGTTTTCAAGCCATTTTTCAAATTCCTCAAGTGTCATTCCATATTTATTTTCAAATGCTCGTATTTTTCCCTAATTGGGGCTAGCTCTGATATTATCCTCAATCTCTCATAGAATAGGATGTCTTTCTTTGAGACTTTTATCTCTTCCACTATCTAATCCCCCATAACTCTATTTGTCCATTTATTCAAAATACTTTTTGTTAGGCTTTGATGAAGTTAATGCTTTTAAAGCGTGAGCTGGGTTTTGTTGGGCAAGAATGGACCTTGAAAGGATCGCAAGAAATTTGGAAAAGGGTAGAGTGATAGTTTGTTGAATGTTCCAAATTGACATTAAGCTAACAGCATATTTATATACTCCTTGACACTATAGTATCAAATATGATCGAAGAACTTGCAGTCCTCCAGAACCCATGGTGGAAAGATAAAGACGCAATATATGAAGATGAAAAAGTAAAATCCGCAACATCCAAAGATCCAAAAATAATATTTGAGCCCTTAACGGAAAATGCCGTGATTATAGGACCAAGACAAGTAGGAAAAACCACGTACATGAAGCTCGCTATTATGCAACTGATAAGCAGGGGAGTAGATCCCAGGAACATCCTGTATTTCTCTTGTGATCTGCTTAAAGATTACCGGGAAATCGTTGAACTGATAACATGGTTCCTGAGAAGGAGGAGAGGGCATGCCTTTGTGTTTTTGGATGAAGTAACTTTCTTGAATGATTGGGATAGGGCTATTAAATTCCTGCTGGATTCTCCCCTATCCCCCCGGATGACCCTTCAAGTTACCGGTTCCACTTCTGCAGGCCTTAAAAGGGAGAGCTTCCCTGGGCGGAACATAAGAATAGTTGAGTTTCTTCCCCTTAGCTTTTCGGATGTAGTAGATCTACTTTATCCAGAGCTTAGGGAAATTCCATTGCCCCATCCCAATCCAACAACCTCCAAAGACTTCTACGAGAATGCTGAGGAGTTGTATCCTTACTTCGATGAGCTGATGAGGGCCTTTGAGGTCTACCTTGAAGTCGGGGGATATCCTGGTTCTATAAAGGGCAAGAACCTGAAGGATGCAGTAAGGGAATCAATTTTCTTGGACGTGCTTAAACTTGGCAGGAGTGAGAGGATAGCACTTTCAATAATCCTTGGCCTTCTTAGGAGGTATGGAGACAGAATAACCCTTAACTCGCTAGCAAAGGAGCTTGAAATAGGTTCCCATGTAACGATCAGGGACTACCTTGAGCTCTTTGAGGAGTTAATGATTGGGAGGAACTACTTCCAAGTCCGGCCAGAGAACTTCACTCCGCTATTCAGGAAGGAGAGGAAGTTCTACTTCATTGATCCTCTTGTAGTCTTCTCTCTTTCAGAGATGTTTGGAATAGCAATCCCTACTTCAAAGATCGTTAAGGGCATAGTTGGTGAGCATTTGAGCCGGGCCTATCCAACGTACTATCTGGTAGCACGCAAGGAAGTTGATTTCGTAACCAAGTATTTTGGTGTCGAAGTTAAGTGGCAGTCCACCGTTACTCCCTCTGACTTCCCCAGGGTTCCAATCAGGGAGAAAATCCTCCTGTCTAAGCATGATTTGGCTTTCCATGAGCCCAGGAACCTCGCCGTGATTCCTCTCCCTCTGTTTCTCTACCAGATCCGAAAGTCCCATATATCAATTAGGTCAACCTAACTCAGGTGGTGAAGGTGAAGGAGAAAATATTAATCCTCATGCTAATCTTTGTCCTCCTTACCCCGGTAACTGCTCAGGAAAAGCCTCTCGTAGTGACAAGCCTCTCCCCACTGGCTTCAATAATTAAGGAGGCCCTTGGCGACAGTGTCGATGTGATCTACCTTGTTCCTCCAGGAGTCGAGCCTCACCAGTACCAGCTTTCGCCCGATCAAATTAAGTTGCTCAAGAGGGCAGCCGTTATCGTAACAACGGGGCACCTTCCAGCCGAGATGAAGATAGTCGAGCTCAAAAAGGAAGGAGAGATCCCTGGGGTAGTCCTCACAATTGAAGATTACAGGAAGTACGGCTTTCACTATCTACCCGAGAGGTGGTACACTGGCAAGAACAATCCCCACGGAATATGGCTCGATCCCGTGAATGCCTTGGCAATGGCCGAGGCCACCGCAGATGCCTTAAACCTTCACCCGAGGAGCTTGGACGAGTTCAAGCTTAAACTCAAGGCAATAATGGATGCCTACGCCGGCGTCCTCAACGGGACGAAGGCCGTTATAGAGCTCCCCTCCCAGCAGTATGCATTGGAGTGGCTTGGCGCTGAGGTCATCTCCTCAATAAAACCTGAAGCAGAGGTTCCGGCGAAGAGCGTTGATGAGCTTTCCTCGGTTAAGGCGGATATCGTAGTCTATGACCAAGGCACTCCAGAAACCTTAAAGAACGCCGCTTTCAAGCTCTCGGAGAGGCTTGGAGTTCCCGTCGCAAACGTAACCGTCCTGTGGGTTGACAAGCCCTACACCCAAGTTCTCACCGAGAACGCTAAATCTATAATAAGCGCGCTAACTAAGGAGAAGAAAGTCGTTATTAGGGAAACTTCCTACGGCTACCAGTATTCGATCCTCGCCTTGATAATAGGTCTCGTTGTGGGGATTTCAGTTGGCGTTGTTTTGAGAAGGTGCCCCGTGCTCTAACCTTTTATACCTCCACGTTAATTCTTGAAGGGGGATAAAATGGAGATAGGTGTCGTCGGTAAGCCAAACGTTGGGAAGTCAACTTTCTTCTCGGCGGCAACGCTGGTTGATGTTGACATAGCGAATTATCCATTCACTACTATAGATGCAAACGTTGGGGTTACGTACGCCATAGCGGATCACCCATGTAAAGAGCTGAACTGCACTCCAAATCCCCAGAACTACGAGTACAGGGATGGGAAAGCACTCATTCCAGTAAAGATGATAGATGTTGCCGGTTTAGTCCCTGGGGCCCACGAGGGCAGGGGACTCGGTAACAAGTTCCTTGATGACCTGAGGATGGCTTCAGCCTTAATCCACGTCGTCGACGCCACCGGGAAGACCGATGCAGAGGGACAGCCCACGGATTACCACGATCCCGTTGAGGACATAGAGTTCCTTGAGAAGGAGATAGACTACTGGATCTATGGGATACTCAGCAAAGGATGGGATAAGTTCGCTAAGAGGATAAAGCTTCAGAAGATGAAGCTTGAGACGGCTATAGCTGAGCATTTGAGCGGAATAGGAGTTACGGAAAATGATGTTTGGGAGGCCATGCACAGGCTCGGCCTGAGCGATGACCCAACTAAGTGGGGTGAGGAAGACCTCCTTTCGTTTGCGAGTGAAATAAGGAAGATAAACAAGCCCATGATAATAGCTGCAAATAAAGCTGATGCCGCGAGCGATGAGCAGATTGAGAGGCTGAAAAAGGAAGGGGAGAAGAGAGGCTACATAGTGGTTCCAACTTCTGCTGCAGCTGAACTTACATTAAGAAAAGCCGCAAAGGCGGGTTTCATTGACTACATCCCTGGGAGCCCCGATTTTAAGATTCTAAAGCCAATGAGCGGCAAGCAGGAGAGGGCCCTTAAGATGATCAAGGAGAAGGTGCTAGACAGGTTCGGCTCTACTGGGGTTCAGGAGGTCATTAACAGGGCTGTCTTTGAGCTCCTCCAGCTAATCCCAGTTTATCCGGTTCAAGATGAGAATAAGCTGACCGATCAGTTCGGTAACGTTCTGCCCCACGTGTTCCTGATGGAGAAGGGTTCAACGCCCAGGGATTTAGCGTTTAAGGTTCACACAGATCTTGGCAAGGGCTTCCTCTATGCGATAAACGCAAGGACGAAGAGGAGGATTGGGGAGGACTATGAGCTGCAGTTCAACGATATAATCAAGATAGTTGCAGTAACTCGCTGAACTCGTAAGCATTCTCGACCTTCCCCTTTATCCTTTTGGCTATTAGATAATAGTGCTTCCTTCTCCTGTTCTTTATGGCTTCGCCTTTCTTTTTGAGGAGTTCAAGTTCTTTTTCTGCCTCTCTTCTGTCTAGTTCTTCCCATTTAACTTCGAAGAATGCGATGTCATCCTTCCCTAAAGCCACTACATCTATTTCGAAGGGGCTACCATCGGGGAACTTCCCCCAAAACTTTCCCGTTCTTATAACTTCAAAGCTTACTATCCTGGGGACAAAAACCTCAACGAGCTCCTCAAACCTCTTTCCAATGAAGGCCATAACTTCCCCCCTATCAAACTTTAGCTCGCCCCTCTCTACCTTGGATGAGTTCCTGTAAAGAAACCTAAACCACGCGTTGATAAGATTCTGGGAGATATAGTACCTATACCTTCCCTTTCCAAACACGTCCTTCCTCTTGTACACCAGCTCGTAGTCCTTCTCCAGGGCGTGGAGGTACTTGGTTAGGTTGGTGCTTTTGGTTGATAAGTAAGAGGAGATCTCTCCCAGGGTTATATGTCCCTCACTTATCGCCTGAAGGATGCTGAAGTACATCTTGTACTCCTTTCCAAACTCCTCCTTGAGCATCATCATGACCTCTGGGTACATTGGGTAGGGATCCTCGAAGAACATGAGCCTTATAAATTCCTCAACTTCAACCCCAAACCTTTCGAATGTCTCATAGTACTTTGGCACGCCTCCAAAGAATGCCCACATTGTGACGGCCTCTTCAACTCCATATCCCAGGTCGTTCATTATTTCAAGGACTGTTTCAAAGCTTAACTCCCTGAGTTTTATCACGTAGTCGAACCTTCCGTAGAGTGGAGATTTATAGTCCTCAAGTAGCTTTTTGCTCATGCTGATAAGGGAGCCAGCGACTACTACCTTTGAATTCCTGTATTTGTCGAGTAGCCTTTGAAGGTCGTACAGGAAGCTTGGATTTACCTTTAGAATGTTCTGGAATTCGTCTATGAATATTGTTTCCCCCTCTCTCATGAGGAACTCAACGATGTCTCTCATTGATCTCAGCTCTGGGATGTACCTTCTCTCCCTGATTTCCCTTATCCAGTCATCGCAGATAAGGGCTTCATTCTTCTCGGCTGGGACAAATAACGTAATTGGATTAAGGGCCTCTTCCACGAGCCTGGTCTTTCCTACCCTCCTCCTTCCAATAACAGCGACTCTCAAGGCCCTCCTTAATAGTTTGATCTCCTTCTCCCTATCGTAGAACTTCATAATTTATACCCGCTAGGTATAATACCTGACAAGTATAAAAATTTCACTGCCCCAGAAATGAAACTAAAAGGGGGTCACTTCTTAACGGAGAAGCTCATTGCCTGCTTCCGCTGAAGATCCTGAGCCTTCTTTGCAACCTCTCCGACCTTCTTTTCGAGCTCCGCTAGGGCTTCCTGGGTCTTTCTTATGGCTTCATCGTACTCCCTAATCCTCTCCTCGAGGAATGCAATAGCATCGTCGATGTTCTTCTCTACCGCGTACCCGCTACCAACGCTAACTATCGCATTGTTCTTGTCAACTATAACGCCTTTCAGGAAGGAGCCGGCCCCTATGGGAACCAAGATTTCCGGCCTTTCCTCCTCAACCTTCTTCAAGTTTTCAAGGGTTTCCTTAACCGTCAGAACCTCGGCCCTAGCTAAGTTCAAAAGCTCAAGGTTTTGAGCTAATAGTTGAGCCTGGGCTTGCAACACTTGGTATTCGTAAGCTAGCTTTTCCAACTCTTTCTGGCTCATCATCCTCACCAAAAATAATGTTAGAGCTCGAGGCTGAGCCTCCTAACTACGATGTCTTCGGCTTCCTCGGGCTTTATCTCCTTGATCTCCTTGATGTATATCTTGTTCCTCTTGACCTTGTGCTTGCTTCCTATGTCGGAGTAGACGAGCTCCTTTACGTGCTCCTCCTTAACTGCCCTGTACTCCTTGGTGAACTTGAACTTCTTTCCGTTCTTCTCAAAGTACCCGAGGACGCGGAAGACCTTAACATTCATTGGCCTCACCTCCTCAGATTAAGCCAAGGGCTTCCTCAATCTTAACTATTTCGGGACCAGTCGTGAGGTGACCAACGACGACACCATTTGAGTTCGCCAACATGCATGAGCCGACGTAGGGAACACCCATGTTTGCGGTTCCAACGTACACATCAACCTTAAAGAGTTCGCTTAACCACTTTAGCTCCTCATCGCTTGCCTCGGGGTGAACTAATCCGCCCTTGTTAGTTACAACCCCGGCGCTTCCAACAGCATGCAGGCCAGCTATAACTCCCCTCTCAACCTCAACCCCCAGGATGTCTCCTATCTTCTTCGCCTCTTCCCTCGAGAACTTGGTGCTAACGAGGGCAGCCTTATCATTAGCTAAGACTAGGTTTCCAAGTGCTGTATATTTGGTCTCGAATGGGACTATCTCAGTGTCAATTCCGTACTCCTTAAACTTCCCCCTTATCTCCTCAAGCTCGGTATCCCAGATGTACCAGGGGACAATTATCGCGTTCGAGTTGCCGGCCGCGAGGATTCCAATAATTCTTGACTTCATAATGCTCGCTTCAATGACGGGAACTTTCAAAACTTCCCTGATAACATCTAACTTCTTCTCCTGAAGGCCTTCCCTAATCAACACTACTCTATCGGTTGCTACTCCAAATACGCCCAAATATGGGGAGTTTTCAAAATCAAGTCTCTCTATGTGCATCCCTTCCCCTCCAAATTAAAGGGGGAAAATCAGGCAAGGGTAACGTAGGCTATCCTGACCTTGCCCTCTTCCCTCTCTTCCTCCTCAACCTTAACTTTGACCCTGAGCTTGCTTGGGGGCTTTTCAATTCCCCTCTCCCATATCTTCTCGTTGACCTTTGGGTCGATGATGACTTCTTGGGCCTTTGCGTGCCTTGCCACGAACTCCCTAACGAACTTTACTGCCCTCGGTGCCCTCTTCCACCTTGGTACTATCTTCTTTACCTTCCTAATCGGGACGGTGAATATAACCTCCTGACCAGCCTCAATAGGCATTTTTCTCACCTCACTCCTTCAGCTTTGTTCTCCTCCAGTACCTCCTCTTTGGATGAGTGAGAACTCTCCTGTTGGTTTTAACTATAACCCAAACTGGAACTCTCCTATTCTGCTTAAGGGCCTTCGCGAGCCTGAGCTTCTTTGCGAGTGGCTTGTTCCTCGCCATTTTGATCCCTCCATAATTAGAATGCCTGTTCACCTTAGCGGAGGGTGACTTAAAAGTATTTCGCAATGTTCATGTTTAAAAGTAGACCAAAGAAAAGCCTTTGGGAGTTAAGGATGATAGGGATAATCTTCGATATGGATGGGGTTTTGTACAGGGGCAACAAGCCGATACCTGGAGCCAAGGAAGTTGTGGAGTTCTTGAAAGAAAAAAATGTACCCTTTCTTTTCCTCACAAATAATTCAACGAAAACGCCGGAGATGTACAGAGAAAAATTGGCTAAGATGGGAATAGAGGTCTCTGCGGATAGAATTGTTACATCCGGCTTGGCCACTAGGCTATACATGGAGAGGCACTTTACCCCAGGAAAGGTGTTTGTTATCGGTGGTGAGGGCTTAGTTAAGGAGATGGATGAGCTTGGCTGGGGTCTCGTTACGGTGGAAGATGCCCGAAAGGGGGAATGGAGGGAAGTTAAGTACGTGGTAGTTGGCCTCGATCCTGGGCTAACATACGAGAAGCTCAAGTACGGAACCCTTGCGATAAGGAATGGAGCTAAGTTCATAGGGACGAACCCTGACACGACGTTCCCGGGGGAAGAAGGTATTTATCCTGGGGCAGGCTCAATAATTGCCGCTTTGAGGGCCTCCACCGAGAGGGAACCCCTGATAATCGGCAAGCCCAACGAGCCCATGTACGAGATAGTCAGGGAGAAGCTCGGGGTGGAGGAGATCTGGATGGTTGGGGATAGGCTCGACACGGATATAGCCTTCGCCAAGAGGTTTGGTATGAAGGCCATAATGGTTCTAACTGGAGTTCATACCCTGAACGACATTGAAAAGCTCAACATAAAGCCTGATTTAGTCTTGGACAGCGTTGCAAGGTTAATTGATTATCTGAAGGTGATAGAATGAGGGACGAGCTCGTGGCAATAGAGAGGAAGCTCTACAATCTGTACAAGCTTGGTGAGATGTTCGCGAGTCAGGAGGATCCCTCTCTTGTAGATACTTTCCAACTCTTGGCTGAGGAAAGCCTTAAGCATCAGAAAATCCTATCCACGGTTAATCTTAACTTAAAGGGGGAGCTAGTGTTTCCCGAAATAAAAGATAGGCCATCTTCCCTTGAAGAGCTTATGAGGGAGGCTATAATTGCCGAGGAGCTGTTAGCTAGAATGTACCTGGAACTCTCGGCCCAAGAAGAAGGTAGCGTTAAGGATATTCTAAGGATCATGGGTGAGGAGTGTTTGAGACACTCTTACAGGCTCAAGCTGATGTACGCGAAATGACAACTCCCGTTCCCCAAAGCTTTAATACGTTTTATGGATTTAAAATAGTGGTGGTCGTCATGGGTGTCGAGAAGGTTCCTAAGTACGACATTCCAGTTAAGAAGGTTGAATACGTATTCATCGAGCTTGACAAAATGAAGCCACACGAGCAGCTCGTTCAGAGGGAGCTTGAGGACTTCATAGAGAGCGTTACCGGTAGTGGCATATTCTGGAAGCCAATGCTTCTGGCTAAGATCCCAGGAACCGATGAGTACTTGATAGTTGACGGTCACCATCGTTGGGCCGGCCTCCAGAAGCTTGGTGCAAAGAGGGCCCCCTCGGTAATTCTTGACTACTTCGATGAGGGGGTTAAGGTCTACACATGGTATCCGGCATTCAAGGGAGACGTTAACAAGGTCATAGAGAGGCTAAAGGCTGAGGGCCTGGAGGTAATTGAGGATCCAGAGGCTGAAGAAGAGGCTGAGAGGGGAGAGATAGCCTTTGCCCTCGTCGGCGAGAAGAGCTATGCGATCCCAGGGAAGCTTGAGGAGCAGAAGAAGGTGAGCAAGGTTTTGGACGAGATGGATCAGGCGAAGGAGATAGAGCTCGTCTACTACGGCCTTAAAGAAGACGCCAAAGCGGATATGGAGAAGGGGGAGATAGATTACGTCTTCATTAGGAAGGCCCCAACGAAGGAAGAGGTCATGGAGCTCGTAAAGAAGGGTGAAGTGTTCTCACCCAAGACAACGAGGCACGTCCTTCCATTCATTCCCGACAAGATCGACGTTAAGCTCGAGGATCTCTTCTGAGCGAAAGCCGTATATCCTCCTTTCCTTACATTTTCTTAGGTGGAACGTCATGAAGGTTTCTAAGCTTGCAGTCAAGATTCTGGAGAACGAGAGCGTGGTGTACTATGACCCAATATATCATGGAAGGACCCTGAAAGTGATAGGGATAGACGATGATCCCGTCGAGGTCATGGAATATCTCTTGGCCCAGTACAAGGAGAAAGGTTACTCTATAGTTGTTTTTGACACCTCGGGCCACTTCCCAACTGGGCTCTTCGAGAGCGTCCTTAGAATAGAAGAGGGGAACCCGGCTGGATTGGATCCGTTAAAGATGGCGAGGATGGGAATGATAAAAGATCCATACTCGGCCGTTACCATAGTCCAGACGATTTACGAGCTTGATTCCGCCTCAACCGATAAGCTCTACGCTGACTTTGTGACCGGGAAAGTTAGCTCGATAGCGGATGCAGTCAAGGCCAAGAAGAACTACAGCGAGGTAATCTTAGAGGGCTACACCGATCTTGACGAGATGCTCTTTTCTGGAGATCCGGTTAAGATTCCTGAGAGTGGACTTATAGACCTCAGCGGGCTGAACAGCGTGACGCTAACCGGAATGGCCTTTCTAATCCTAGCCGCGGCAATGGAGGGGAGGAGGAGAGTCGTTTACGGTCTTTACGACGTTGCCGTTTTGACTTTCACTGGGGCCGGCAACGCTGGGTTGCCCCTCCTGACGAGGCCTGCGAGGAGAAGGGTTGCGATATTGGGGACGAGGTATCCTTTGGATCAAGTTCTCTCAATCCCTGGGCCTACCTTACTCCTGTACAACGATCCTGACGTTCAGTCGGCAATATACGAGAGCCAAGGTGTTCCAACTGGTCTAAGGACGTTCATAGACAAGGGAGAAGGGGCCTACATCTGGAGGTCTCCGGAGACGATAAACGTAGAGTTCGGTAAGGTTCTTAAGTTGCAACCTTAACATAGGCTGGGGGTGTTGAAATGCAGAACGTTCCTCCCCAGGTTCAGGCCATGCTTGGCCAGCTTGAAAGCTATCAGCAGCAACTTCAGCTTGTGATCCAGCAGAAGCAAAAGGTTCAGGCTGATTTGACGGAGGCAAAGAAGGCTTTGGAAGAGATAGAGAAGCTGCCAGATGATGCTATCATATACAAGACAGTTGGAACTTTAATAGTTAAGACGACAAAGGATAAGGCCATTCAAGAGCTCAAGGAGAAGCTTGATACCCTTAATGTCAGGCTCAACGCCCTCAACAGGCAAGAGCAAAAGATCAACGAGAGAGTTAAGGAGCTAACCCAGAAGATCCAGGCAGCTCTGAGACCGCCAACTGCTGGCTGATTTCTTTTATTTTTGGTGATCCTGATGAGGAAAGTTGTCCACATAGGCCTTCCGAAGTTAAGTGAGGAAGAGCTGATTGAAGTAGGTAGCATAGCCCAGGAGGTCATTATTGATTATATATTTGATCATCTTGCGAAGAGCGAAGTTAGAGACATGGAAGTTACGGCGAGGATAAACCAGGGTGAAACCCTCGATTTGGAGATAGAGGTTTTCATTGAAGTCCCGATATTCATCAAGGTTGACGTTGATTCCTTGATTGAGGAGGCCATAGACAAGGCTTATGAGGCCGTTGAGAGGTACCTAAGGAGGAAATCAAATGAAAGGAGAGAGGAAGCTAAAGAACTTCCTGAAGAACTTGGGGAGAGATGAGAGAATAATACTTTTATGCCACCACAACGCCGATCCCGATTCTTTGGGCTCCGCAATAGCGTTCTCAAACTTCCTCCTCTCCCTGGGATTTACCCGAGTTAGGATTGGTGTTGCCCAGAGTGTGGCGAGCTATTCTAGGCGTTTAATGGCTTTCTCTAAGGTTCCAATAGAGAAGAACCCCATGATAGATGAAAGGGTCGTGTTCATCTTCGACACATCGTCCCTTGAGCAACTCGAGCCGATCGAAATTCCCGCCTCCTCCACGATAGTTGTCATCGATCATCACGTCGAGAAGGAGAATCCCATTCCTGCGGACATAGCGGTCGTTGACCCAATGAGAACTTCTACGGCCGAGATAGTTTGGGAGCTCTTCAAGAAGTTCAGCTACAGGGACGAGGACTCTGCAAGAGTTCTCCTTGCTGGAATAATCTCGGATACATCGAACTTTAGGTATGCAAACGCCAAGACCTTCAAGACCGTGTACGAGATACTAAACCTATACAACTTCTCGATACCTGAGATCTCCCAACTTGTCGCTCCGGTTAGCGATGAGAACACCGAGCAGGCGAAGAGGATGGCTATCCTCAAAGCTTGTCAGAGGATGGAGATCCACAAGGTTGGGAGGTTCGTCGTTGTGACGTCTAGGGTTTCCGCATATGAAGCCTTGGCCTGTAAGGTCTTCCTCCAGTTGGGAGCCGACGTTGCCATAGTCGGGAGCGAGAAAGGTGGGGTTAGAATTTCTGCGAGGGCCAAGGATTACCTCGTTAAGAGGGGACTTCACCTCGGCAAAATTATGGAGAAGGTTGGGCCAATAATTGAGGGTTCCGGCGGAGGGCACGCTGGGGCCGCGGGAGCTAATGGCAAAAAGAACTTAAACGAGGCGATAAAATTCTTGGTTAAGGAGATTGAGAAGTTTCTAAGGAGTCTATCTTAGCTAGCTTCACCTTTAGAACATCCCTGTAGTACTTGAATCCTTCATCATCAACTATGTGGAACTCAAACGGATGATTGTCGGGAAGTTCGGCGAGCTCTTCAATTTTCTCCTTGATATCGTTTTCATCTGGAAGTTCCTTGACCTTTATTAGAACATCAACGTCGCTCCCCGCGGTGAATTTTCCAGTTAGGACGCTTCCGAAAATATATATCTCACACTCTCCAAAAATCTCCCTGCATGCCCTCTCTATGGCGGGGAGGTACTTGCGGTAGTTTTTAATCATGATGTACCTTTCCCTTCCCCTCTTTATCATCTTCTTCACTAATTCTTCTCTCGAATTCATCAGCAAGAGCCTCCACGAATTTAATGACGTCCTTTGCGAGCTTTAATAACTCTTCCGCCTCCTCCTTCTCATAAACCCTGGGCTCGTACCTCGCGAGGATGTACGCTGATTCTAGCTCCTTTAAAATACTCCTGTTTTCTTTTATGAACTCGCTTATTTTATCCTGAGCTTCTATTGCCTCGCCGGGAAACCCAAGTAGCTCCCTCAATGAATGCGTCTTGGGCTTGATGTTTGAATACTTCACCAATAGGGCTTTGAGGTACAGCTGAAGCCCCTGCTCAGCCAAGAACACCGCGCTATCATATTTTTCCCTGGCTAGTGCAACTTCTGCAAGTTCAAGGAACTCGGCGGATTTATTTAACAGCACTTCGACTTCATCGTAATGCATTCCACCACCTAAAATTTCCTATGCCAAATAACGTTTTTAACGTTCCCTTCGAAATTCCTCGGGGTGAGGTTATGGCGAAGTGTCCGGTTTGCGGTTCGCCCCTTGACTGGAGGGAGCTCATCGATCAAATGCTAACCCTTGAAAACTTCAGCGAACTACTCAAGAACAAGAATGAGTTCATTAATGCCTTGGAGAACTTTGCATTTAAATGTCCCCGTTGCGGCGAAGAGTTTTACGGTAAGTTCCTGCCCAGGGATGAGGCCGAGAAGGTCTTTGAGTTGCTGAACGACTTTAAGGGTTCGATAGACTGGGAGAACAGGAAGGTAAGGATAAGGCTGAATCAGCTGTTGGCTTTGGATAAGATGCTTGAAGAGTGGGATAAAAGGGTTAAAGAAAGGAAGCTTTAAGGGGATTTGTCCTAAGATCCACTATAACGTACTCCCTGCCAGCCTCGTTTAGGGCTATTCTAAGAAGTGATGTTTTGCCCAGTCTCCTAATCCCGGTTATAACTATTAAGGACCTGTTCTCATCTATTAGGCTTAGTATATCCTCGATCTCCCTCTCCCTATCGTACAAAAGGAGACTTTAAGGTGTGGCGCCCCGGCGGGGATTTGAACCCCGGACCTCGAGGTCCGCAGCCTCGCGCCCTGTCCAGGCTAGGCCACCGGGGCATCCCAGGGTTACCTAAAAGCTTCCCGCTTATAAACCTAATGACCTTCAGCTCAAGCCTCCCTTGGGGCCTTATAACTCCCCTGACGGGATCGATGAAAATCACGTTTTCCCTGGCGAGCGTGAGCATGTCCTCAGTCAACTCGTCATACTCTAAAACTTCCCTTTCGCCGAGGTCAATTAAATAGATGGATCATTTAACTTTCTCACCACGGGCTTTACCTGATTTAGCCTCACCATGAACTGCTCCCTGCAGTACTCTTCTATGTCCCTTCCGGCCCTCTTCTCGTTAATAGCTTCAACTAAATAAACTGGTTTTCCCCCGAAGTATTCAATAACGATTCTTGACTCTTCCTCGGTTAGCCCATTGCTGAGGAGGAATGCCAAAGCGGTTTCCTCGTCGAAGTCATCAACTAGGAAGTACTTCGCCCTCCCGTGGAGTGAAGCATTCGTATAGACATCAGTGAGGAAAAGGCCGTCCGAAGTTGAAACTATCACGTGGGCAAGTGGAGCTCCTTGGTTAGGTGAACGAAGAAGTTGAACAGCTCATATATTAGTGGCCCATTAACTTTCAGATCCTTCAACACCTGAAGCTCATCGAAGACTATTATTGGGAGTCTACCCTTCCTTCTCAATTTGCCCAGGAAATCTGTTATGTGGTCGAAAGCATCCCTGGGACTTTCAATTGTTTCCCAGATTTTCTTTGGCACTGGAATTCCAAAGATAACTTCCATGGAAGCTAACACAATGGACAACACATCTTTTGACTTCGTGCGTGAGAAAAGCAGATCTTTGAAATCATAAAATCTTAATATGGGTCTTGATCTGAGGTTAACATAGATTCCAATTCCTTCCTCTCCCAGGGATTCGAGGAATTTCAAGAGTAAAGTAGTCTTTCCCGAGTTTATGGGCTCATAAATGAAGAGGATCCGGTTTGGCTCAGAGTTCAGCAGGCTCCTTAAGTACGAGAGCTCTTTCTCCCTGTCCCATTTGTATTTAGGACTGTTTACAAAAAAGTTGTGGTGCGGTGGCCGGGATTTGAACCCGGGTCTCCACCTTGGCAGGGTGGCGTCCTAGGCCAGGCTAGACTACCACCGCACGGGCCGTTATTTAGTCATCATTAGTCGGTTTATAAGGGTTTCGCCGTGGACAACCAAAACGGAGCTTTTATACGATTTTATGAAACTAAGCTTTAGCTTTCCTAAAATATCCTTTTGAGTTCTGTTTTATCAAAATCTTTGTCGTTGGAAATTATACTTTCACATCCTGTCCTAATTGCCACGAGAGAGATGCAGAGAGTCTTCCAAATCTAGCTTATACTTTTTTGCAATGCTCAGGGCGTTCACAAAGTCTTGCTTGAGAAGGGGCTCTATTCTTAAATTCTGAATCTCAAGAAGTGGTGTCAATGTTTTTTCTAAAAATTCTCTATCTCTCAACGACTTATTAACCAAACCAGAAATTATTACCGCAACTTCATAAAGCGTTAATGATGATGTTATGTACTCTCCTCCTCTTTCCATCCTCTTTATCCACATTTTTGCCTTCTTTCCAAATTCTGGATGAGAAGTGAGCCAATAAATAAAAACATTCACATCGTACATACTTTAGTCTCTTAACCATTTTCTTATTACCTCCTTCTTTAAAAATTCGTCTATGTCATCAGGATACTCCTCAACCTTGAATATTCCAAAATATTTATCAGCAATAGATTCAAGGGGCTTTATTATTATCGCGTTTTTATTGTAAACTTCAAGCTCCACATAGGAACCCTCAGTTATCCCTATTTTTTCCCGCATCATTACAATCCCCCTCTTTATATATACTTTATAATGCTTTCCCAGTAGAATCCCACCTCGTCAAGAGGAACTTCCAAAGCGGGATTATATTCACAACAAAGGAGCCAACCTTTATCTCTCCCTCTTCATCCAGCGTCACTATCGTCAAGTTCCTACATCCTAGGTTCTTCCCAGCTTTTATTAGGGCCGAAACTTCCCTCTCGTAGCTCTCCTCCAAGCTCAAGGTCACCTGAATTAACTCCACGACTTTTTTGGTCTAGTTAACTGAACCAACTAAAGTGCAGACACGAAGAGTTGCCAGGGATAGAAAGCAATCCTATCCCCGACCTCGTACTTCCTTCCCACCACTATTCCCTTCTCAGCCCCAACCCTTTCCATAGTCCTCTCCACTTGACCCTTCTTCTCCTTCCCGAGCCCAACTTCAACGACTATCTTCTCATTCCCCAGCTCGAGCACGAAGTTGGCAGCTCCTTTGCTTGGCTCATAGCTTAGCCTGCCGTTCCTCTCCCTTGCGATGAGGTAGAGGTAAAAGGCTACGACATCCTCGAGGAGAGAAGCGAAGACTCCCTCCCTATTTATATTTATCCTGTAGAGCAGGGCGGACTTTATGGGAACCGTTAGGAACTTAACCTTGGGGCTTTTGCGGGTGGCCTTGGATATTGGGCCATGAATCGGGATCTTCTGAACGATGCCTGCTTTCTCAAGGGCATCGACGAGCTTTATAACCGTCCCCTTAGCCAAGCCCAAGGTCTTTGAGAGCTTTTCATAGCTGAACCTTTCTCCCTTCGGGTTCGCGAGTAGGTAGAGCAGGTTGAAAGCCTTGTCGAGAGTTTCAGCATCAAAGTCATAGACCTCCCTGAGGTCACGATAGATGACCCTGTCGAGCATCGTCACGAGCCTCTCGTAGACCGCCCACTCCTCCATTTCAAGGGATAGGGGCATCGAGCCAACCTTCACATACTCGACCACATCATCCAAAACAGCTAGAGGCACCTCCTTCAGCTTGAGGATTTTGGGCATGAGCTCAGGGAGAGAGTTGCCCGTTTTAAGCCGATGATACTCCCTGAAAGTCATTGGGAAGAGTTCCCTGTGGAGGGCCCTTCTAGCCAGGTCGGGACTCTCCTTAAGCTTTATGGCGGAAGATCCCGTTGCAATTACGAGGAATCTCTTTTCATCGTGAAGTAGCTTAAGCTTCAGATCTCGTGCTGGACTTCATCAACAAGCAATATTATCGCCTTTTCCGGCTTTACAATCCTTTTATACGTCTCCAAAACCTCTAAAAGATCTAAACCGAAGGTCTGAAGCCGATCCAATGATAAGTAAAGGACGTGATTCTGGGGCATCTTTGAGGTCGCATAGAAGTAGAGCTGGGCTAGAAGAGTAGTTTTACCGACGCCCCTAACACCAAGAAGCAATATGGTGTCGGATTTTCCTCTCTCGATGTACGAGTCAACCCTCGATATTAACCAACGGTACAGATCCCTCTTTTCGGGTTTGTTGTAGGGTTGGAGGAGTAATGGTTGGGTTAACAGGTGTTCCACAATTATAGTCATCTGGATGAACCATAAGCCCACCTATTTGGTCATTAGGATGACCAGCTTATAAATAGTTGGTGCCCATAGAATACTCCTTTTGAACCTATTCCGTTTCGACTGGCACATTCATTAAAGATCAAAGAAAAGTTGTGGTGCGGTGGCCGGGATTTGAACCCGGGTCTCCACCTTGGCAGGGTGGCGTCCTAGGCCAGGCTAGACTACCACCGCACAAGCCGATACATACTCACCAACACCCATTTTATAAGACTTTCGTCAGAAATTCTTAATCCCTGGGGCCTTTGGCCAATGATTAGTTTCCCAATTTGAAACCTCTGATAACACTTTCCTTATAATTCCTTCAATATCTTCCGGTGAAAAATCTCGACCAAGGTCTATAGTTGGCCACTCCAGATTAATCTTCCTAATAACGATCTCATTTCCCCTTAGCTCTACTCTGAGATACTCTCCCTCTCTTATCCTCAGGGCATTTCTAATTTTAGAAGGTATCGTTATTCGATAGTTCTTTGTGACTTTTACGAGCGGCATTTGAAGACCCTCCTCTCTAAAGCCACACCGTATCTTCCCCGCGGTAGTTCATCTTAACCACGAGCAACTTGAAGGGCTCATCGCTTTCGTTAATTACCCAATGAACCGCCTCTGGGGTGACGAGGTAAATTTCCCCAGGCTTTGCTTCAAATTCTTCTTCCCCTATTCCCAGCCTCGCTGTTCCGGAGATTATGTAGAAGAGCTCGTACTGAAACTTGTGGTAGTGCTTCCCAACCTCAGCCTTAGACTTTATCTCAACTATCTGAGCATAATTGCCCTCTGGAAGTTTGCCCTCAAACAGTGGTATCTTAACGTAGCTTCCCCTGTCAATCTTCTTCTCGATCTTGGCCTTCACCTTGGATCCCCTCTACCTTATCCTTGACAAATTTAATAACCATTTCAGCTAAAGGGATAGCCCTCTTCGCATCGGACTCATCAAAAGCCTCATAAGGAACTCCCCCAGGGAGCCCATTTGGATACCTGGTGGGGATATAATACTTATCCAGGACACCTGCCTTGCATATTCTCTTAAATTCCTCGTCGTACTTCATAGCCCTCTTGCAGAGATCCGACACGGAATTCCCAGGCACGACCTCTTCCCCCATATAGTAAAGGTAAGCTTTTAGTGCTTTCTCAGCGGCCTGCTGAGCCAAGAAGCACGCTAAGTTGTACCTTTTTCCATGGAACACGAATTTTGCATCTTCAAGATCCCTCACTGCCTGCCCCAACTACCTTTCAGCCTCTTCCCTGGGATCCCTTCTCATAAACGACGATACCCTCCCTTAATGCCCTCTTAATAAAGGGACTCTCTTTCATGGCCTCAACTCCTCTGGAGCAACTGCAACTTCAACGATTTCATAGTACTCATCCAACCTGTCAAGGAACCTCTCCTCAGTTTCCTTCACTATTATCAAGTAAGGTCACTTGTCTCCCTAACTTCCCCTCTTGCAAGGGAACCAAAGAGCATGACTAACCTAACGGATTCATCCTCCTGAACTTTCCTTAGTATCCTATCTAAGCTCTTTCTCCCTGTTCATCCCTTCAAGAACGCCTCCACGAGGTTTCTTGTTTCATTCAACGCTTCCAAGGGAATCCCCTTGGGTAAACCACCTACTTCACCCTTCACATCCTTGAGGACTCCCTGCCCTGCCCCCAGGAACATTCCCTCACTCACTATCCCGAAGAAGCTCCTCGGGGGCAATAACGCAACGGCAACCCTGTTCCCTTCCTTCACGGTGAGATCGTTGGTAACGACGGTTACAGCCCTCTCCCCGATGTTCACGTTGGTGACGAGTAGCTTATCCGCATTAGGATGCTTTCCCACGCTCATCACCTCGCCAACAACTATATCGACGGCAATTACTGGATCGTTGATTTTTCCAAGCTTTAACCTCCTGTCTAGCCCCAGGATCGTGTTGAGGAAGAACCTTATCTTCGCAACCTGCTCCTCAACTTTTTCCCTCTCGTCCTTGCTGGCCTGGCTTACGAACTTGTGGTGCCAGTCTTCTCCGCCCAGAGCTTCAATTATTCCCTGGGCCTTCTCCTTGAGGGCCTTCATCTGGGGGGTGTCAACCAACTCCTGGGGGTCGAGGTAGCTGTACCTCATGGCCTGTATCTCGGGGATCATTTCCTTAGCGAGCTTAACGGCCTTCTTCTTGTCCCACTGTCCCCTGAACTTTGCCCCCTCTATAGTCCTCAAGAACAGCTCAACGGCCTTCTCAGCGACCAGCAACCTGTAATCCTTACTGGTGTCCCACATGATGCTCCCCCTTCCTACTTCCCTGGCGAACTTAAAAACCTATATAAAAACGTGAAGCTGACTACATATTTAGGTGTCTTCAATGGGAGCGGAAAAAGGTGAAAGGATTTGGATATTGGTAACACCCGATAAATGTAGTGGTTGCAGACTCTGTGAGATAGCCTGTTCAATAGAGCATGAAGGTATAATATGGCCAGAAGCCTCACGAATAAGGATATATGAGATCTTACCGGGAGTAACCATTCCACACACATGCGTTCAATGCCCTGATTATCCCTGCGTCGACGCATGTAACTTCGGTGCTCTAAAAGTGGATGAGAAAACAGGGGCAGTTATCGTTGAAGAAGATAAGTGCACGGAGTGTGGCGCTTGTGTCCTTGCTTGTCCTGGGAACGTCCCAAGGATCCCGAAAGGAAAGGGGAGTGTTGTAATTTGCGACCTGTGTGGTGGGGAACCCAAGTGTGTTGAAGTCTGCCACGAGGCTGGGCACGACGCCCTAACACTTGTCAGAGGGGAATACAGGTCAATATACAGGACCTTTGCTAAAGATCCCATAGAAAAAGGCCTCGAATTGGCAAGAAAGATGTATGGAAAAGAGCTCCTAGGGTGAGAACCATGTACGGATATGCGGGAAAACTTCTCGATATAGACCTTAGCACAGGAAAAGTAAGAACAGTTGAGCTAAATGATGATATGGTAAAGTTCTATGGAGGTAGGGGGCTAGGGACGTATTTGCTATGGAAGGAACTTGGCAGAGAATGGGAAAAAGTTGATCCTCTGGGAAAAGAGAACCTGCTTCTCATACTTACTGGCCCTTTAACCGGGTATTATCCTGGAATAAAAATCGCGGTGGTTTCAAAATCACCCGAGAGTAACGGCGTTGTTGGTAGCGTTCTAAGTAGTGAGGTTGGAGTAGAACTTAAAGCTAGTGGATACGATGGAATAATAATTCGTGGCAAAGCCGAGGAACCAGTTTATTTACTCATAAACGACGACAATGTAGAAATTAGGGATGCATCAAGATATTGGGGAATGGGTGGAATCGAGCTATACAAGACGCTGGTAAAAGAAATCCACGAGGAGTTAAAGGAGAGATCTAAGCTTCGTGGTATACCAAAGGAACCAGCTGTTATGTATATTGGAAAGGGAGGAGAGAACAAAGTTAGATTCGCTTCCATAATGAGTAAATGGGTACACGCTGCTGGATACGGAGGATTTGGGGCGGTCATGGGAAGCAAAAATCTAAAGGCAATAGTCGTAAAGGGAAACGGGCCACTACCAAAAGTATACGACAGTGAGAAATTAAAATCCATGCTTAGAGAGATACAGAGGGAGCTCTTAACCCTAACGACTTTTAGGCAGTGGGGAACTGGAGCGGGAGGTTACAGTGTTGGTAGGGACAGGTCGAGTCAGCCAATAAGGAACTGGCAGGAGGAGTATCATGACGATGAGAGGATAAGTGTTCTGAATTTTGAACTCAAAGCATGGATAAAGAAGTATTGGGCAGATTACGGTTGCCCAGTGAACTGCATGAAGATATCATACCTCAGGTACGGGGAGTACAAAGGAGCGATAACGGATGCTCCCGATTATGAATTGATGGCTTACCTGGGGACTAACCTTGGAATTTTTGAGCCGGAAAAGATAATTTACCTATCATACTTGGTAGATGATCTTGGCCTGGATGGTATAAACGCCGGAAATGTCTTAGGATTCGTCGCAGAACTTTACCAACGCGGAATCTTAACTGACGAAGATTTGGGAGTTAAGGTGAATTGGGGAGACGAAAAGGCCTTTGCAGAACTACTAAAACTGATAGCTGAAAGAAAGGGTATTGGAGATGTCTTGGCTGAAGGTACCTACCGCGCAGCCCTTAAGATTTCTAAGGAGAAGGGAATCGACGTGACGAGGTATGCAATTCAAGTCAAGGGGATTGGAGTAGGGGCTCACGGAATTAGGAGCAACCTAGATTACACGAAGGACATAAGCTACGCTGTATCGGTTCAGGGTGGGGATCACACATCAACGGCAAGTTTACCACCGAAAAGCTACGAAGGAGAACTCATAAATGCCTTCTATGATTCAGCGGTAATTTGCATGTTCACGACAAAACCAGGATTTGAGAAGATTCTTGAGTTTGGAAATGCAGTTACAGGATTTGACGTTACTCCAGAGAAGTGGATTAATGAGATGGGATTAAGGATAATCCATCTCCAAAGAATACTCTTGCTATTGGGAGGGCCTGATGTATATTGGGATCCAAGGAAAGATGATGAGAACCCACCAAGGTTCTATGAGCCCCTGCCCACTGGGCCCATGAAAGGTAGGGCGCCAAACAGAGAAGACGTTAAGAGAAAAGTCCTCGAGTACTATAGGCAAATCGGCTATGATGAATACGGGATTCCTAGGGAAGATATTTTGGAAAGCCTAGGACTAGGGGAGGCGAAACGGGAGATTAAAAGGATAAGGAAGAGACTTGGAGTATAAGACTACCGTGGAAGCTCAGGTTTCTAAACCACAACAAGCTGACCTCCTTTTTGTCCTGAAGGGTGAGGGTTCCTTTTGGGCGTCATGACCTTTAGGGCTTTCATTGGTTTGCCCACCTTTGTTTCAGCCCGCGGGCCCGGCCTAAAGTTACCCCTACCGCAAAACGGCTCGGGGTTATCGCCAAGAGGCCACTCCAGAAGTTTAAACTGCCGAGATCTTGAGAGGACGCCTACCAGCATCCCAACGGGGAGGGACACGAGTGAAACCCCCTCATCTCATCGGCTTTGATAACCTCTCCGAGGCCCTATTGCAAGAGTTCAAAGAAAGGTTTCGATCTATAAATCTCAATTACTGCATCCCTGCCCTAAAGGGCGAGGCTTTCAAAGAAAAAGGTACAGGGATGACATACGGAAGCCATGCAGTTTACGTCAGGCGCCAAGTAATCACGAGGATGCTTGAGGAGTCATCTAAGCTCGTTTTGAAAGAGTTAAACTCCTTCCTAGCGAAAAGGTGTGGATAAAGGAAGAGTACATGGAGCTATTAAGGGCCATAGCCCAGGGTAAGGGCACATGGGATGAGCTCAAAGAGACCTTGAGAATAGGGGATTCGACACTCGCTAAGCTGTTGAACAACCTTACAAAGGCCTCCTTCATAGAAAAAGTTGGAGAGAGGTATAGAATTCAAGACCCAGTTCTTAAGTTCAGCCTGTTATCGCGATGGCCCTAACCGGACTTCCAGAACCTCTCTCAATCTTCAGGGGCAGTCCTATGAAAAGGAATTCCTTCCCTACGAGCTTGTCAAGGTTAACGAGATTCTCGTATATGGGCACGCCCGCCAAGAGGAGGATCCTGTGAACGTCCTCGCTTCCTATGCTCATGGCGTCGGTTCCAACCGCCTTCACCTTACCCCTAATAAGCTTTTCTGCAGCCTCTCTCGAGAGCTCCCTACCCCCGGTGAGGAACAGGACTATCTTCCCACTAACTTTATCTGGAACCTCCTCGGGCTTAATGGAACCATCTCCTTTCCGTACATCGACGACAATGCCAATTCCCATGAACCTTTCGAGGGGAACCTTATCTATGGTTCTCCCTCCCTTAATAAAATGGGCTGGTGCATCAACGTGGGTTCCGGAGTGCTCCCCCATCTTTATAACGTTCATGTAGAAGCCATTACCCTCTATCTCAGACCAAGGAGTAATCTCGATTTCGGGGTCTCCGGGAAAGGTGGGGGTTTCTTTTCCAAGCCGCATAGTTAGATCGACTATACCCATACATTATTTGTTCCACACTTTAGTTTATAAGTATGATGTCCTTTGATCAACACCTTTAAATAGGGGAAGCCCCTTCCCTATGGAATGGGATGTCCATGTTCTTTAAGGTGAGGCCCATAACGAAAATTGAGGAGTTGCATGGGGAGGGGCATAGGAGAGTTGTCAAGCTGTTAAAGGAAAACGTTGAGGCAGGGATCTTCACAGCCCTTTTGGGGCCAAGAAGGGTTGGAAAAACGAGCATTTTGAGAGTTTTCCTCAACGAGTATGATTATAAGTTTCTCTACTATGATCTCTCCCCCTTCATCGGGAGGTTTGGTGTGAGCTACCTTGAGCTAACTCCTGCTATAATCAACGTTGATCCCAAGGATCTCTCCTATCGTGCCCAGCTCAGCCTTGGAATAGTGAGGCTGGATGTAAAGCCTGAGAGCTCCATTAGGTTCCAGAATGAGCTGATAAACCTTCTTAGGGAGCTGAATAGTAAGTACGAGAACGTCCTTCTTGTTATAGATGAGGCCCAGGTAATGCCAAGGATAAGGGGCCTTAATATGCTTGGGGTTCTTCAGCTGATAAGTAACACTCTCGATAACGTGACCGTCATAATGACGGGCTCAATGCCCGGGCTCCTTGAGAAGGTTCTGAACCCTTCAGCCTCCCAGCCAATGTTCTCAAGGTACGTTGATAAGATACACGTCGAGAGGTGGACACTTGAGGAGAGCGTTGAATACCTCAAGAGGGGATTTAAGGAAGAGGGGGTTCCATTTTCGGAACCTGAGCTTGAAGAAGCCGCCGAAGAGCTTTCAAACGTTCCAGGGTTTTTAGCTTACTATGGAATAGCCAGAGTTAGGGGCCTAAGTCATGAGAAAGCCTTGGAGGAGGCTTCGGAGCACGCCGTTAGGGTTTGGGAGAAAGACCTCGAGGCATTCCTAACGGTCTATAACAGCAGAGCTTACGTGACTATTTTGTCGCTCATAGCAAGCTCGAAGTTTGGAATCAGCAGGAGGGAAATCCTGAATGAAGTTCGGAGGAGGGAAGATATCAGCGAGAGGAGCGTCACGAGGATACTCCACAATCTTGTCATGTCGGGAATGGTCGTCCGGAGAAGCGGGAAGTACTTCATCCCGGAGAGACCATTGGCGAAGGCAATTCTTAGGGTAGCAGGGAGGCATAGGTCATAGGTTTTAAACCTTGAGACCTAAGCTTACAGGGTGGTAGTATGGACTGCACGAAGGATTACTGCGTTAAGGACATAAAGCTTGCCCCCGAGGGCTGGAAGAAGATTGACTGGGTCTCAAGGTTCATGCCGGTTCTCCAGCTCATAAGGAGGGACTTCGAGAAGAGAAAGCCGTTCAAAGGGGTAAGGATTGCCGCAACGTTGCACCTCGAGATGAAGACTGCCTTTCTCCTGCTAACGCTTAAGGCCGGGGGAGCGGAAGTTTCTGCCACTGCCAGCAACCCCTTGAGCACCCAGGATGACGTTGTCGCAGCGTTGGCGGAGGCCGGGGTTAAAGTTTACGCGATAAGGGGTGAGAGCAGGGAGGAATATTACGAGAACATGCACAGGGCCTTGGACATTAGGCCGAACATAATCATAGACGATGGGGCTGACATGATAAGCCTAGTCCACAGGGAGAGGCAGGAGTTGATAGAGGAAATATGGGGGGCAAGCGAGGAAACGACCACTGGAGTGATAAGGCTGAGGGCGATGGAGAGGGATGGCGTGCTGAGGTTCCCGGTTATTGCTGTGAACGATTCGTACACAAAGTACCTCTTCGACAACCGCTACGGGACGGGGCAATCTACCTGGGACGGGATAATAAGGACTACTAACCTTTTAGTTGCCGGAAAGAACGTTGTTGTAGTCGGCTACGGCTGGTGCGGCAGGGGAATCGCCATGAGGGCGAGGGGCCTTGGTGCAACCGTTATAGTGGTCGAGGTGGATCCAATTAGGGCATTGGAGGCTAGGATGGACGGATTTTTGGTTATGGACATGAAGGATGCAGCAAAGGTTGGGGATATATTCATAACCGCAACCGGGAACATAAAGTGCATAAGAAAAGAGCACTTCGAGCTGATGAAGGATGGAGTAATCCTCGCCAACGCCGGCCACTTTGACGTTGAAATCTGGAAGCCCGACCTCGAGGAATTGGCCGTTGAGATAAATAATCCGAGGCCGAACATAACCGAGTACAAGCTTAAGGACGGGAGGAGGTTATACCTCCTTGCCGAGGGTAGGCTTGTCAACCTCGTCGCCGCCGACGGTCATCCGGCGGAGATAATGGACATGAGCTTTGCCCTGCAGGCTAAAGCGGCCGAGTACATAAAGGAGAACCACGAAAGGCTGGAGCCAAGGGTTTACGTACTCCCCAGGGAGATAGACGAGATGGTGGCCAGGATAAAGCTGGAATCTATGGGGATAAAGATAGAGGAGCTCACCGAGGAGCAGAGGAAGTACTTGGGGAGCTGGGAGCACGGGACTTGAGTGATCTTATCGCGAGCAGCTCAAGCCTGCCCTGGGGGGAGAGGGTTCCTTTGAGGGGATCGTAGAAGAGGACGTTTTCCCTTATTAACTTCCTCTCCTCCTCCCCCAACTCGTCAACTTCCACCTCCTCCCTCTCGAGGAACTTATCTAGTATTTTGTAGTCCTTGAACTTCCTTATTTCCCTAATCCTGAGCCTCAGCTTTAGCTCGCACCACTCCCTAACCTTCCCCCTCCTCTTCGCTCCCTCTATTAGATAGCCCGGCTTCCCTCCGAAGTACTCCCATAGGAGTTCAGCTTCCTCCCCGCTAACGCCAAGCGTCCTTAGGAGCTCCATTGATGCTTCCCTTGAGAGATCGTAGACCGGGAAGTACTCCGCCCTTCCCGTTAGCTTTGCATTTCCATACACTTCCCCAATGAAGAGGCTGTCCGAGGTTACCACGAAAACGTGGGCTAAGTGAATCTCCTTCGTCAAGTGGATTAAAAAGTTGAAGAGCTGGTATATCAGGGGACCATCAACCTTCAAGTCCTTTATCACCTGGATCTCATCAAAAACCAAGACTGGCCTTTTGCCAGATTCAATTATTTCAAGCATGAGGTCTTTCAGGTAGGAGAACGCGTTTATCGGTTCTTTTTCTTTTAATATTACCTCCAAGATCTCTTGAGGAATCGGTATTCCGGTGTTGATCTTGGCCAGTCCCTTTACGATTTCTTTAATTGTTTTCTTGATTCCCCCGTACTCGGTAGAGAATAAAACCCTCGAGAACTCTTCGTAAGAGCTGACTGGGGTTGCCCTAAAATTTACGTAAAAGCCAACGTGATCCTGGGGCAGCCTCTTCAGGAATTCGAGCATTAAAGCTGTCTTCCCGGAGTTCATCGGGCCGTAGACGAAGTTTATGACGTTGGGCTCGAACCTAATTAACTTAAGGAGCTCTCCAAGTTCCTCCTCCCTATCAATGAACATTCGACCACCAAACATTTATTTTTTGAAGCTCGGATTTTAAGGTTAGGGGTGTGGGAAGTGGAGGAAGAGTTGGACATAAGGGAGTCATTGGCGAACAGCGAGGACCTCGATAAAATACTGATAATGGCCAAGTACGATGAGGAGGTTTTGAATGAGCTTATAGGATTGTTGGATGATGACCTCTGGACCGTTGCTAAGAACGCCCTCTCCATAATCTTGGTAATAGCCAAGAGCAAGCCTGAATTGTACGAGCCCCTGATAAAGAAGCTGTTTGCCATGATAAAGAAGAGCGAGGCGATCCCGCTAACCCAGGAAATCGCTAAAGCCTTTGGGCAGATAGCCAAGGAGAGGCCCGAGCTCATAAGGTCAATGATCCCAGTCCTCTTCGCCAACTACAGGATAGGGGATGCGAAGACGAAGATAAATGTGAGCTACGCCCTTGAGGAGATAGCTAGGGCCAATCCCGAGCTCATGGGGGTAATAGCGAGGGACTTCGCCGAGATGCTTACCTCAAAGAGGAGGGAGGACAAGCTTGCCGCGTTGAACTTCATAGAGGCAATGGGCGAGAACAATTTCAAGTTCGTCAGCCCCTACCTCCCGAGGATAATAAGCCTGCTACACGACAGGGACGAGATAGTTAGGGCGAGCGCGGTTGAGGTTCTGGTTCACCTGGCGACGTTAAACGATAAGCTCAGGAAGGTCATAATACGCAGGCTAGAAGAGTTCCAGGATCAGAGCAAGTTAGTCATGAAGGCCGTCAGGGAAGGGCTTTCAAGGCTCACCCTTCTTGAGAGGTCTCGGCCTCAATGATCCCCTCTTCAACTAGCGTCTTCACCGCCTGAGTAATCCTCTCAATCTCTTTCTTTAACCTCTCGTTCTCCCTCTTCAACTCCTCGTTCTCCTTCATTAAGCTCTTGACTGTCTTAGCTAGTTCCTCGACCTTTGACCTGGGTATGTAGTTCCTCTCTATTATCCTGAGGGCCTCCCTCGGATCGTAGCTCCCGGTCATCTTCGCCAGCCTCGCCCTTATCTCCCTCAGCTCCTCGGCGAGCTTCCCGTACTCCTCGACCTTCCTCTCTATGGCCTCCACCTCCTTGACCCCCTCCTGAAGCTTCGTCAGCTTCTCCCTTAGATCCTTGATTATCCTCTCCCTCGCCTCGAGCTTCCTCCTAAGCTCGACGTTCTCCCTGACGAGGGAGTCGTACTTCCCTATTATCTCCCTTACTACCTCAGGATTTACAGAGTTCATCCTCTCCTCGAACTCCCTCATCTTCTCCTCGACTATCTCCTCCACCTTCTCCTCTATCTTCTCCCTGAGCCTCTTCTCTATACTTTCAGCAACCTCCAGCGGGTAGGAGAGCATCCTCTCCTCCATCTCCGTTATCCTCGGAAGGACCCTCTCGAGGTTCGAAACCACCAGCGTCCTCCTGTCGAGTTCGTCAATTGCCTCCTTTAAGGATTCGATTTCCTTCTCCACCCTCTTGAAGTTGTTGTCCGTATCGGTTTTTAGTGCATCAAGCTTTGAGAAGAGGGAGTAGATCTTCTCCCTGACATCATCCATGTCCTGGTTTATCTCCCTCTTCATGGCGACCAAAGCTGATAGGGCTAGGATCGAGTAGTCCCCAAGCCTCTCCGAGTCAGCTAGTGCACTCTTAACGCTCTCCCACTCCTTTAGCTCCTTCAACCCCTCAACTACCTCCGGGTAGTGCTCTTGAAAGAAGGTCCAGTTTGCCCTCTCCTCCTTCTTACCGCCGAACATAACCTCTCCCATTGTAGATAGGCCAATGTTCTATTTAAGGCTTCCTGGGGCATCTAGGGATCATCCCGTAGATTGTTGATATATTCTGCAATTGTGAAATATTCAATAATGTTGCGAAACCTTTATTAATTCTGCAGTCATTATAGTACGGGGGTAAAGATAACTCAACAACGTAACACGGTGATGCCCAGTGCCGCCAGTGATAGACCCCCACGTTCTCAGGTCTTTGCACAGGAGCGAGCTCAGGAGGAGGATACTCCAGTACCTGTACGAGATTTATCCCTCCGCGACTTATCTGAGCGAGATAGCTAGGGTAGTTGGCTCCGATCCCTCCAACGTTAGAGGTGCCCTCGTTGGTTTGGGCAATCGTTATAACGGTGAGAGCTCCCTCGTCTACTTGGGACTGGTTGAGGAGATAGTTAATAACGGCTTCAAGTACTACCGATTAACCGAGTACGGGAAAAAAGTGGTTGAGATGCTCAAGGACTACCAGGCCTACTACAGGAAGTTCATGTGAGGTGGTAGCATGGGGAGGACTGAAGAGCTAATCAAGGTCATCGATACCAACATAAACCACATGATCAGCCTAAGCGTCCTCCACTTGGCCCAGCTCGGAATAAAGTACGGGATATTCAAGATAGTCGCCGGGAGGCCGAGCTATTCCGAGCTGCTCTCCCAGGTAAGCGTTCCGAACAAGTCCCTCCTGAAGAGGCTGGTCGACCACCTGGAGGCCCTCGGGATAATTGAGGAGACCCCCGGTAGGTTAGTCCTCAACGGCTTCTCCTACGAGCTGAAGTTTCCGAAAGAGGAGTACATGCTTCTCCTCCCGGACTGGATCCCGATATTCGAGGAGATCTACAAGATGGTCGACTTCGCGCTGATTTCTCCAGATCATCCCTACGTGCTTATGGACTTCGATAAGGACGCTGACTTCTGGGACATGAGGCTGTCATCATCCTTCCACTCCGCGTACAGGGAGCTCGTGCTCAGGCTGACCGGGCTTAAAGAGGGGAGCTACGTCCTCGACCTCGGCTGCGGCTCGGTTTCACCGGCCTACTTCGGAAGGTTCATAGGTGAGGACGGGAGGTACCTCGGTGTTGATTATTCGCCGGCTTTGCTTGAGATTGCAAGGGCAAGGGTAGAGAAGATGAACCTTCCCGTTGAGTTGAAGGAGATGGATGTAGGCTTGATAAAGCCGAGGACATCATATGATGTGGCTATAATGACGTTTACCATGGAGTACTTAACCAACAGGAGGGAAGTCCTGAGGAAGGTCATGGAGAGCCTGAACCCGGGAGGGAAGCTCGTAGTTGTGGACGCCTTCAGGGACGAGTTCAAGAACGTTGAGGCGTTGGAGTTCTTCGAGGGGCTAAACGATTCCTTCGTTGGCTTCCCGAGCAGGGCTGAGGTTAAGGAGTACATCCTTGGGGAGGGCTTTGATGTAAGCTTTGAAGAGCACGGCAAATCGGTTCTCGTGGTCAAGAAGCTTTAGGGCTTTCTTTTTTGTTGTGTACCTACATATGCACCTACATATGCACTTCAATTTTTACAAGCACTTCCACACACAAAAAATCGCTTTATATCCAGCTATTTTTAGAGATTATTGAAAAAACTCCAAGGGGGTGTGTGGTAGTGGCAAGAAGGGGTGCAGTGGGTATAGGGACCTTGATCGTATTTATTGCCATGGTGTTGGTGGCTGCAGTAGCTGCAGCAGTACTCATCAACACGAGCGGATTCCTCCAGAGCAGGGCTTCAACTACTGGACTTCAGACAACCAAGCAAGTTGCTAACGCACTAGATATTGTGGGTGTTTATGGAGGTTTCAATGACGGGAACCTTAGCAATATCACGATTTACGTGAAAGTCGTACCTGGTTCAGACCCAATAGACTTGAACGCCACTAGGATCCTTCTCAATGGAAAGCCAGTTGGCAAGAGCTTTGCGATTATTAGCACTAATGGAACAGCAACAAGTGAGACAGGGACTCTTAGACCTGGGGAGCTGGGGAAGATTGTAATTACTGATGTAAATGACCTTAAGAAGGGCACCTATGTAAGTGGTGAGATTGTGCCACAGTATGGCTCACCAGTGCACTTTGGGTTCTACTATCCAAATTCAACATCCCTCAATGGTACAGTTAGGCTTCAGTGATTTTTCAGTAGCCCTTTAACTTCTTCTTTCCCTATATAACTTTTTCATTATTGTTTAACGTCCTCATGGAAAAGCGTTCTCAGAGGTGGTAGCAGATGAGGAGGGGAGCGATAGGCATTGGCACGCTCATAGTCTTCATAGCAATGGTGCTAGTGGCTGCAGTAGCCGCAGGAGTTATCATTGGAACAGCGGGATATCTCCAGCAAAAGGCTCAGGCCACTGGTAGGCAGACGACCCAGGAAGTCGCTAGCGGAATCAAAATCTTGGATGTCTATGGGTACGTCAACTCCTCAACTCCAAGTAACGGCACGATAACAAAGCTAGCAATTTTCGTTGCACCGAACTCGGGAAGCAATGGAATCGACTTAAGCAAGGTTAAGATAGTGTTAACGGACGGGAAGAAGCTTGTAGTTTACAACTATAGTGGGAAGCTGTACAACGGGACTATAACTGACCTGTTTAGCATAACCAAGGTCTGGGAAAACGCCACTAACACGTCCTTCGCCGTCGTCGTTATCCAAGATGGAGGTAACAAGATGACAGAGGATCACCCAGCGCTTGAGTGGGGGGATGTAGTTGCGTTGTGCCTATCTACTGAAATATTCACGGATCAGAAGACGGGCGAGAATGGTATTGGCTCTAGTGTTAGGCTTATAGGGAAAGTAATTCCCGAAGTAGGTGCCGCTGGCGTGATAGACCTCGTAACACCCTCAACGTTTAACTCAAATGTAATATTACTGCAGTGAGGTGGTAGCAGATGAGGAGGGGAGCGATAGGCATTGGCACGCTCATAGTCTTCATAGCAATGGTGCTAGTGGCTGCAGTAGCCGCAGGAGTTCTCATCTCAACGGCAGGAAATTTGCAACAGAGGGCCTTAAGCGTTGGCAGGGAGACAACTATTGACGTTTCAAGTGGTATTAGGTTGATCTCAATTTGGGGATATGCTCCAGAAAACTCAACATCAAAAAAAATCAGGAGTAACATAACTAAACTTGTTATATATGTCAGCCTAAATGCTGGTAGTGAACCAGTAAATTTGAACCAGACAAGGATAATACTAACTGTTAAGGACCAGATGGCAGTGCTTTCCTATGGGGGGCCTGACGTCTTCAACTCATCAACTAGCGGAGCAAGCAATATCTTTACCCTAGGTATATGGAATCAGTTATCAAATACGACATTTGGGGTTGTGGTTCTACTGGACACAGACAAGAGCATGACTTCAAACGAGAATTCACCATCATTGACAACGGGCGATTTAGCAGCATTGCTAGTAAATACTGGAAAGGTATTCTCAAAATACAATGGAATCCCGCCATCTGTTAGGGTTATAGGGAAGATAATACCGCCGCACGGTGCGGCAACGGTGATAGACTTCCTAACTCCACCAACGTACTCAAGCACTGCAATAGAGCTACAGTGAGGTGGGGCCTATGGCCCTCGAGTTCCTTTCGTCTTTGTTCAAGAAGAAAAAGAAGGAGGAGCAGAGAACTGAAGAGACATTTGAAGAGGTTACAGTCGAGGAGCTAGAGGAGAGGGTTGAGAACAGGGAGCAGGAGGAGCAGATAAGCCAGATAATGGAGAGGCTCAACGAGATCGAGAACGACCTACCTAGGGTGAAGATAAGCATCGACAACGTAAAGAAGCAGATCCAGGAGCTCAGGGAGGAGATAGAGAGGCTCGACAAGACGATAAAGGACATCATGATGCTGTACGAAGTAGTTTCCCAGGAGATAAACCCCTTCAAGGAGCAGCTGAGCCAGGAGTCATCGCTCAGCAGTGAGATACAGGAGCTCAAGAAGCAGATTGACGAGCTAAAGATGGAGCTCGCCAAGGTCAAGAACGACATAAAGGTGCTCGCGGGTTATGGTGTTGATATAGACTCGATCTTGTATGATGTCCTCGCGGAGGTGTGATGTATGGAGGTCGGTTACGTCACGGATGCAGAGATCAATGCAAAGCTATCTGAACTTAAGGGCAAGGTTCCCAGCGTCGTCATTGAAGAGCTGAGGGAGAAGCTCATGGCAAAGAAAGATTCCTTAACCCCACAGCAGCTTGACGAGATAGTCAAGAGGGTCCTTGATGCCTACGGAAGCCAGGCTGCAAAGTACGAGCAGATAAGCAAGAGGGTTGACGAGCTCGGCAAGAAGCTTAGCGACCTGAGTTCCCAGCTCGCAAGGCTTGTTGAGGCTTTGGAAGAGAAGAAGTTTGCCGTCCACGAGAGGAAGGCCGAGGCGGTTGCCGAGAAGGCAGCTGAGGTCAGCGAGAAGATAGAGAAGATTGAGGAGCTGCTCGAGGAGAAGCCAAAGGAAGAGAAAGTCCCCAAGGAGATAACCGAGAAGATTGAGGAGTTGCATGAAAAGTTGGAGAAGCTTGAGGCCAAGATCGCTGGGGAGAAGCTTGAGGAGGCGAAAGCAAAAGTTGAGGAGCTCGAGGAGAAGATTGAGAAGGGGGAGGAGGTCAAGCCCGAGGAAGTTGAGGAGTTGCATGAAAAGTTAGAGGAGCTTGAGGCTGAAGCCGAAAAGCCCGCTGAAGAGGAGGTCAAGGTTGAGGAAGTTAAGCCTGAGGAAGTTGTTATAGAGGAAGAAGCCAAGCCTGAAGAAGTTGTTGAAAAAGAAGAAGTTGTTGAGGAAGTTAAGCCCGAAGAAGTTGAAGAGGTAACCCCTGAAGAAGTTGTTGAAGAAGTTGAGGAGGCTCCTGCTCATCCTGAAAAAGTTGAGGAGGGTGGTGTTGAGATGGCCGAAAAGATGAAGATCCCGGAGGACATTGCGAGCATTCTCTTCGAGGAAGAGCCCAAGAAGGCAAGGCTCGAGGAGATACCTGAGGATGTGGTTTCCATAATGATAGCACTGAAGTGGCTCGGCTTCCTCATAGACAGGGTCGGCATGCAGAACCTTGAAAAGGTCCTCGAGTTCTACTACGACATCGGCTGGATAAGCGAGAAAGTCCTCAACCAGCTCTTGAGGTTTGCAAGGGGAACGAGGCCGCACCACAGGGATCCAGAGTGGAAGCCGGCTGAGAAGCTCACCGTTCAGGACCACCTGATAAGCCTGCTGTTCATAGAGAGGCTTAGGGGCCTGAGGATTACGAGGGACGTCCTCGACAAGCTTGAAAGAGAGGTCAAGATGCTAGAAAAAACCTTGGATGAGTTCTACGGTGTCTGACCGGAGGGGTTACTATTGGGGTTCAGCGTTTCAGCGAGTGCAGCGATAGTCTTTATATCTTTTTTAATCGCGGTAGGAACCCTTTACACGGCATGGGACAACACCTACAGTGAAGTCCAGGCTGCCAGGGAGTTTTGGTATTCCCTCAAGCTTTCCCAGCTAAATTTTAAGATTGGGGATGTTTCGATTTCCCCCTCTACAAATAATAGTAATGTTGACCTTACCTTCAAATTCCTGGGTCAGACTATTCCTGGGAGGGTTGATGTCTTACACAACGGGACTTACGTTGGTTTCGCTGATCTCAACTATCTGATCCCCGGCAACGATTACACCGTTACAATACCCGGTGGTGCCGATATGAGTGGTAGCTCAAATCAGGTCGTCTTGGCCTTTGATAACGGTTGCACCTTACTTGTCACCTATCACTATAATGGAACCGAGTACGTTGTCGACTCAGCCTCAACCCAGTGCCCAGTGGAGGTGAGCTGAATGGCTGCAGGTGGGCCAGCGAGTGAGCTAATCATGTTCATCGTTGCAGTGATTGTGGCAGGGAGCGTTGCGGGGGCCCTGGCTTACGTCACCAACGACATAGCCAACAGCATGAAGGTGAGGGGGGTTGAGCTCGCCGATAACCTTAGAATCGACTTCGCGATAATCAACGATCCCAACGCGGTAGTTGAAGAAGGGACAGGTCCTTATTATTACACGTTTTACATCAAGAACATAGGCCAAGAGCCAATCCCATTCAACGCCGAGTCAATTCAGGTTTTTATAGACGGTAACCTGATCCCCTCCTCAAACCTCACCTTTACTGATACGGCTGGAAATGCGATAACCAGCCTTCAGCCCTACCAAGTGGGCGTCATCAAGGTTACCCTTGGAAAGGCATTGAATACCACAGTCCCACACAGGATCCAGGTGGTGCTTGAGAACGGTAAGAAGAGGGTCCTGATATTCAGGGTCAAGAGTTAAAATCAGCAACTGGGGGTGATCATCTTGGTCGAGGAGCTACTAAGGATCGACCTAAAGGGCGATGAGCTTCACAGGAGGCTTGGCGGTGGCATTCCCGCGGGTACAATAATGCTCATTGAGGGGGACAGGGGGACGGGTAAATCAATCTTCTCCCAGAGGCTCCTTTACGGCTTCCTGATGAATGGGTACACCGCAAGTTACATCTCCTCCCAGTACACGACCGTGGAGTACGTGAAGCAGATGATGTCCATTAACTATGATGTTATCCCTTTCCTCATAAGAAAAAAGCTCGTTTTCGTCTCGCTCTACCCTTTACTTAGTGGGGTGAGCGAGGAGAGGAAATTTCTGAGCAGGTTGTTGGGCGAGCCGAGGTTATGGGAGCAGGATATTGTCGTTATAGATTCATTCTCATCTGTGCTCTCTCGAGAGCAGGAGGTTAGGAGCGTCAGGAACTTTCTCATGTACATAAAGAGGCTCTCAAGCCTGGGGAAGGTCATAGTCCTCACGGCAAACCCAGAAGAGCTCCCCAGGGATGTGTTATTTCTCCTCGAGGAGGCATCAACCCTACTTATGCGCCTCAACGTTAGGGTCTTTGGTGGTGACCTGAAGAATTCGGCGACGATAGTGAAGTACAACAACGCCAAGGGTGTATTCCAAAAGATTATACCCTTCAGGGTGGAACCTAAGGTGGGGCTCGTGGTTGAGATTGCGGCTGTGGTGTGAAGCGAGAGGGGGTGGTGAGGATGGCTGAGGCTGTTTCCCAAACATTGGAGGATGCAATGAGGAGGAACCCCCACCTTAGGAAGTACGTGGAGCAGTTTAGAAAGAAGTACGGTAAAGTTCCCGAGTTTCACGTTCAACTAAGTAGGGACATGAAGGAGATTCCCTACCCAAACATAATTTATCCAGTTGGTGATCCAATATTCATCCACATCTATGGTGACCCTCAGACCGAGAAGCAGTACATAGTTATCGAGCCCAGGATAGAGACGAGGGAGGAGGAAGAGAAGTACAGGATGATAAAGGATAGAATCCTTGAGCTCGCCCCTAATAGGGACATTCCCGAGGAGCAGGAGGAGTTTGAGAGGTTTCTTGACTCGATTTTTGAGGAGGCTGTTCTCTCCCTTGTTAAGGGTAGGAAGGGGATCACGATAACTAAGGAGGAGATGGAGAAGTTCCGCTACCTAATCAAGAGGGACATCATTGGAATCGGCCCCCTCGAGCCCTTAGCTAGAGACCCCTACATCGAGGATATCCACATAATAGGCGCCCACTATGTATCATTAGTCCACAAGATATTCGAGCACCTGCCGACGAACATAAAATGGAAGGACAACGTTGAACTGGCTGACTACCTCAAGAACCTCTCCGAGAGGATTGGAAGGCCTGTGAGCGATAGAAATCCTATCGTCGATGGTGCCCTTCCCGATGGGTCGCGTATAAACATAATCTACTCCCCAGACATTTCACTGAAGGGTCCAAGCGCGACGATAAGAAAATTCGCAGCAACGCCACTGAGCATTACCCAGCTAGTTGCCTGGGGAACGATGAGTGCCGAGATTGCGGCATACCTCTGGCTCGCCATAGAGTACGGCATGAGCATATTCGTGTGCGGTGAGACTGCTTCGGGTAAGACTACAACCCTCAATGCCATAATCCCGTTCATAAAGCCCGGCTCGAAGGTGTTTACAGCCGAGGATACTCCCGAGGTTCAAGTACCCCATCCAACATGGCAGAGGCTCGTGACGAGGGAGAGGGGGCCCGAGGAGAGCAGGGTAACGCTGTTTGATCTGCTTAAGGCAGCATTAAGATCGAGGCCGAACTACATCATCGTCGGTGAGATCAGAGGTGTCGAGGGTGCAATTGCATTCCAGGCCATGCAGACAGGCCACCCTGTCATGAGCACCTTCCACGCCGGTGACATTAAGAAGATGATCCAGCGTTTTACCGGTTCTCCAATAAACGTCCCGATAACCTTCATAGACAACCTCAACATCGCCCTATTCCAGCAGGCAGTGTACGTTAAGGGCAAGTTCCTCAGGAGGGTTCTTACGGTTGTTGAGATTGAAGGTTACTATGAGGAGCTCGGTGGAGTCGCAACTAGGAACGTCTTCGAGTGGGATCCAGTAAATGACAAGCACATATTCAGGGGCATGAACAACTCCTACATCCTCGAGAGGAAGATAGCCGAGATTGCCGGTTACGAGGATCCGAAGGATATCTACGACGAGCTCTTCCTTAGGGCGAGGATAATCCAGAGGATGGTTGAGCTGAAGATATTCAACTACTGGGACGTGTACAGGGAGATCAAGGCCTTCTACCAGAAGGGTATCGAGGGCCTGAGCTTCAGACTGTGAGGTGATGCCATGCCCAAGGAGAGGGTCAGCATATTCGTCAAAGCGGACGTTGACCCCAAGGAATATATAAAGAAAATTTTGATTCCGGGGTTAGCTGGCTCTGCTGTAATATTCATAGTTATAAGCATCTTCAACAGGCTGATAGCTCTACCCACGGGCTTGAGGCTGTTCATGTACCTCATCCCCATAATCTTGGCACTGTACGTCGTTGCCTATCCCTACTTGATGGCCGACTCCAAGAGGATAAGCATAAACTCCAAACTGCCCTTCTTCATAACGTACTTCGCGGTTCTCTCGACGAGCGAGATAGGTAGGAGTGACCTGCTTAGGGTTCTAGCGAGTGACCCAAAGCTTGGGGCAATAGCTAGTGAGTTGAAGAAGGTGTACATTATAGTTGACAAGCTCCACCGCTCGATGCCCGAGGCATTTAGATTCCTCGCGAGGAGAACCCCAAGCAGAGTTTTTGCTGATTTCCTTGATAGGCTCGCATATTCTCTTGATAGCGGTGTCGAGCTTAAGGACTATTTATTCCAAGAGCAGCAAACGGTCATGGACGACTTCCAGACATTTTACGAGGGTGCGCTCTACGACCTTGACATATTCAAGGAGATATACGAGTCGATCATAATCTCGGTGGTATTCGCGGCGGCCTTCATAATCATCGGCCCCATCATCACAGGACAAAATATAGGGAGGCTTGCCCTCTACCTAATCTTCCTGATCTTAGCTGCAGAGATAGGAACGCTACTCGTCATAAAGTACAGGATGCCAGAGGATCCCATATGGGCCGAGGTTAGGGTCAAGACCCCGAGGCAGGAGAAGATAAAGAGGGCTTTAGTTACATCCATTGCTCTCGTTCCCGTGGTTTTCCTAGTTTATATGGCATTCATAAGGCCGAGGTTCTCCCTTCCAACTCCGTTCGTTATAGCCCTAACATTAACTCCCCTGATGTACGTTGGCAACGTCGTTAGGAAGGAGGAGGCCTCGATATTCAGGAAGGATGAGAACTTCCCAGCTTTCATAAGGAGCTTTGCATCCTCCCTTGCGGCAAGTGGCGCATCCCCATTACTCGTCCTCAAGTACCTTAGCGCTCACGACTTCGGAACTCTAACTGAAGACATAAGGGCCCTCTACAGGAGGTTGGCCGTTAGGGTCGACTCCCAGAGGGCCTGGGACTTCTTCATAGCTGAAACCGGTAGCTGGCTCATTGGAATATTCTCAGAGATATTCAGGGAGAGCCTGAGGCTCGGTGCTGAACCGGACTACGTTGGTAAGGTCATAAGCAGGAACTTCGAGAGGCTCGTTCGTCTTAGGAGGAAAAGGCAGCAGAGCGTTTCAAGCTTCATCGGAATAATACTCGGTTTAACCGGTGCATTCGCCTTCGCCTTAGCTGCATCGTTCCAGGTTGCGGTGTCAATTAACGATCTCTTCAGCAAGCTTCAGGTACCAACCGAATACATCGGGGAGATAATCCACATTATTCCCCCATCAGGAATGCAACTACTCACGATCTCCATGTTGGTCATAATGGTAGCCCACTCCCTGCTTTCGGCCATGGCCATAAAGATTGCGGATGGGGGGCACATACTCGGCTCCCTGTACTACTTCGTGATCCTGCTTTGGGTCTTTGCTACTGGAATGTACGTAGGTCAGGAGTTGATGGCGAGGTTCATGCAGCTTGGTAGCAGTAGGTTAGCTTTGCTATTGATGGGGTGATGGGCGATGAGGAAAGTGCTTGCGGTACTGTTGATGCTAACTTTCCTTCCCCAGGTTCTTGCATCTTCATTCGTGGGCTGGGTGAGCCTGGGAGAGGGGGTAAAGTTTGGGAACGTTACCTTAGGATTCGTGGACGTTGACATGGGCGGGGAGGTTTACGTTCAGGAAGAGTTTAACGGATCCATAAGCTCCTACTCCATCCCGCTCGGTGGGCTCTACAAATTTGCCCACTCCAACGTCACCGTCCTTAGGGTCTTCTTTAGTGAACCTCCAATGCTGTACGTGAACATGACCTTTCCCCCAATTTTCGTTGGCGAGAAAGTTGAGGTTGGCAACTTAACTTTGAAGGTTGAGGATGTTGATGTGGACTCTTTTGAGGTTCTTGCCTCGTACAATGGTGAGGAGAAGACGTTTAAGGATTCAAAGTTTGACTTCGCCAATTATTCGATAACGATAACCCCGAGGCCCCTCTTGTTCAGGGGAGAGGTTAAGGTGGGGGACAACGTAACCTATGAAAACCTCAGGCTTGAGATCAAGGGAATAAACATGACCCTTGTAAACAATAAGACCTCGAGCGTCATCTCCGTAGAGTACGGTGGGAAGGAGTACAAGATCGAAGAGGGAGAGAGCGAGGTAATTGGTAAGTTCATAGTGAAGTACATCGGCTTCAGGTGCATCATGGTCAACAACATGTGCGATCCGAGGATATCCATCGAGGTCTACCTGAGGGCCCTTCAGATCAACGTTTCCTATGACCCATCGAGGGAATTCACGGTTTATGAAGGCAAAGATTACGCCCTTGGTCCCTACATAGTTAGGGTGAACGGCATAGCCGATGGCGTAGCGTACATCTCCATCCTCAATTCCTGCCACGACGAGCTTAAGGACGGAGTAGTCAGGGCGAGCTCCCAGTGGATAAGCCCGGTAACGTACGATGGGATAAGTGTAGGCCTTTTGAACACGAGCGAGGATTCAAGCGGTAAGAAGGCCACCTTCATAACCTTCTACAACCCAAGGGAGAAGCCGAGGTACCTTGCCCTGCTAAACGTAACCATCATTCCCCAGGAGAACTTTACCGCACTCGTTCCTGGGGTTGTCAATGTAATAATTAAGAACGTGGGGACAAGTCCAGTTTATAATGCCCTCCTAACGTTTTCCCCAGGGAAGGACTTTAAGGTTCTTGGTGGTGACGAGGTTTACATAGACAAGCTGGAACCAGGAAAGGAAAAGACGCTTAAATTCAAGGTCGTTGCGTTAAGGAACGGAACGATTTCCCTAGGTAAAGCAGATGTTGTAGCCCCAATCCCCTATCCTTTGGCCTGCGGTGGCCTTAAGGTGATTAGCTTCTCCTCAAACGAGCCCCTCGTCAGCGTTAGTCCCGTAAACGTCAACTTCGTCGTGACTTCCCCAAGGGAAGTTCCTGCTGGAGTTCCTTTCGAAGTAAACGTGTCACTGGAGGCCCCAGCGGGCTTCCTGGGGAACTTAACCTTGGAGCTTCCCGATGGCGTTGGCTTAATATCGCAGGGGGAGGTCTTGGGAGGGGAAGTCAAGGTTCCGGTAGTTAAAGGGAACTCCACACTAAAGCTCGTGGCCGTTACCCCAGGTAACTACACGCTAGTCGGAAAGCTTGAGGCATTCGGCAGGCCGATAGATGAAGTCAAGCTTAAAATCAGGGTTCTTAAGTCAAGCGGTGGGGTTTCCGTAGTTACAAGCACGGAAACGGTGACAAATGAGGTTACTAAGACAATAACGATGAGCGTTGGCAACATCACGAAGACCGTGACTCAGACGATAATCACGACGAAGCAGATTCCAGTAACCTTCACCGCAACGACAACGGTTAAGGAGGTGGTAACAAAGTGGAGCTGGCTGACCCTAATAATAGGAATAGCGATAGGGGCGGGGATCATAATCCTCATTGCCTGGATTCAGGCTCAGCGCTCTTGAGGCTCCACCACTCGTATATAACGCTCCCATCTATCACCCCGTAAACGTCGACCCCGTCAAGTGTGTAGTGAATAATTGGGCTTCCAATTATCTTCGCTATTTTCTTAAGGCTCTTCTCGTCGTTGACGAGAACCCTTGAGCTTATTCCTTTTGGCATGCCCTCTATTGCATTTATCTTCCTCTTCGGCTTAGGCCTCCACAGCACAAGGAGGGCTATCCCCGAAACTAGTGCCAATATGGGGAACACAACCCTCGCGGTCGAAACGTTCATGCCAAGCAGCTTATTGTTCACGGTACTCGTCTCTACTATGTTCCTCTTCTTCTCAAGCTCCGTGTTCTTGATGTACGTCAGTCCGCTAGTGTCCTCGACTATCGGCATCTCTTGGACGAACTCTCCCTCCTTCGTCCTGACCTTAGCAGTAACCTTGACCTCGTACAGTATCCTTGGAAGCTGTAGTGCCTCGGCGAGTTCTCTCCTTCTCTCTCCAACTTCCGTCAAATTTATGCTGAAACCTTGGCTGAAGGTTCCGTTAAGCAACTTCCCCTTGGTCGAGAACAGCGTCTCGTTCACGAGGTATATCCTGTCCTTCCCCTTGGTTACGTAGTACGAGGCGGTGCCCACGAGGTAATAGGAACCGCTTTCGCTTGGCTCTATCGAATATGTGTAGTTCCCATGTATTGCCTCGAGTATCTTCGTTGGGTAGTACTCAAGGCTCGCAACCCTTCCGTACACCGTGTCGTTGGCTAAGTACCCTGAGTGCTTGAGCTCCCCCCTTTGAACCACCTGTTCGATTAAAGTTGTTTTCTCGTATCCCTCCTTCATCAGGTAGGATGCGAAGCTCATCAGGAGGAATGCTACGAATATGCCTCCTATCAAGTACTCTTTCCTAATCATCCTTTACAACCCCTTCTATGATGGTGGCAGTGAGGAATGCAGCATCCTTTTATCTTCGCTCCTCCTCCGTCCCACTTTGCCTTGATATAGTAAAATAAACACACGTCAATCATCTTCTCATCCCTCGGTAGCAGAGTGAAATCCCTGGGCATTATGCAGGGAAGGCAGAAGACCCTGAAGTCAACTGGAACGTTCATGTTGTTCGTTATGATTATACTCCCATTCTCTAGGCATTCAACGTCTATCAGCGGATCCTCTCCGATCTTCACGAGAACTTCCCTTTCCGCGGTGTAACTCCTAAACGTGGATGATGATCCTGAAATAGATAATGCGGCGAGTGCTATGAGTAACAACCCAAATATCTTCCTAATCATCTCTTAGATCTCCTAACCATTATTACCTCGGGCTCCCCGAGGAGTGGTTTTATCGCGAGCATGCCGAAGAACACTATCAACCCCTCAACGATGAGTGGCAGGTGCGGGTCTATGGAGTAAAGTCCCTCCACTATCGAGGGGGGAAGTATGGGATAGTAGGAGTATATGTTTATCCTCTCCGTGTATATCCTTGTTTCCTCGGGAACCTCTATCCTGATTGGAACCGAGACTTCTTCGTGCCCGCCCAAAATGAACGTTGTTCTCTTCAGAACCTTCCCTTCAGCTATTATGAGCATTGGAATGTACGTGGGGTTACTCACGGTAACGTTCTTCTCTACCACGCTCCCTGGGAGATACCAGCCCTCTCTTTGGCCTCCAGCCAACGTGGAGGCATAGGTTACGTCAATTCCTCCCCAGCTCATCGAGCCGACGAAGATTATGGCCATAGCCAATAAGCCCACAAGTCCAACGTACAACTGTTCCGTCGTGATTATAACCCTCTTCCTCCTCCTCTTAACCTCGGAGGAGTCTGAGAGTATTGAAAGCAAACCCGCAGCACCAAGGAGGGCCATTCCAAGTGGCGAGTTTACGTGCTTTCCAAGCCCCGGAATCTTTACCGGTTTTCCTCCTACAGTTATCACCTTCCCAATAACTTGATCCCTCGGAACTGGCGGGTTTTTGCCGTCTTGCTGATCCGTGGCAACGTTGTTATCTCCCTTGGTTATGTAACCCTCTTCGGTTATCGCGTACACCCTGTGAACCGTCCACTTGCCCGAAAGGTTGAAGACTATTATATCACCGACGTCCCCCTTGGATAGGGGGTTTATGAAGAAGACATCCCACCTCTTAAGGGTGGGGTACATGCTATCGGAATAAACGTACGAAACGAACACGGGCCTCCCCAAGAAGAAGCCAACTATTGAGGGAATTATTAGGGTAAGGATGACAATTGAGAATAAAATTTCGGAGGCCCTCATAGCTTAAACCACCAAGATTTAAAAAGAAGGGACGGAAGTCCCTTCATTGAGTGCATTCACCCGCTACCGCGGTCACGTCAATTTGCACTTGGTGACCTCCAAGTCCCTGTCCCGTTGTGTTGAAGATCATTCCTATCTTTACTGGGTCTCCGTGGTACACTGTAACCCTGATAGTTCCTGCCGGTCCTGCTGTTGGGTTGTCATATGAGCCCGCAAACAACTTAACTCCATTGTCGGCCTTTAGAGTTACACAAATTGGGTAGTCTTCGTTTTCATTTTCCCACAGTTCGTTGCTAACTTCAAACATTTCCTCAAACACGTAGATACTGTCCGTGCTAAGGCCTGCTCCGTACCCTGGGTAGTCAGGATGGTTTGACGAAATTTCCACAGTTAGCTTTCCGTTGTTCAGGTAGACATAGGGTTGCAGTGGTGTTAAGTCAATAAGCTCGGTGTCATCCGACACTATGGCTACTGTAGCATCCCTACTTGCTTCAAAGTACCTGAAGTTGGCTCCAGCGCCAACCGCTAACATTAGCCCTGCGAAGAACAGGGCAAACCCAAATAACTTATTCATTTTTCATACCTCCTTCATGGCACCGGCTGCCCGCACTTGCCCGCTAAGTAAGCAGGCTCAGTGCCAAGCCTGTATGCCTTAATAACTATATTTCCGGTCCAAAAGTCTCCGGGGCTGTCTCCATCGGCTGAAAGGTCAATTCCTATCTTTACCATGTTGTTGTGAGGAACGACAAAGCAAATCCAGTCCCTAGCTGAGTCGCTGGCTGTCGCAGGGTTGCCATCATCCACTGAATAAACGCCCCCATCTGCTCCGTACAGCTCTATGTTGCTGTTGGTGGACTTAATTTCCACGACAATATCCACGTCCTCCCAAAGGTGGTTGCTGACTCCGAAAACCTCGTCGAAGTTGTACTCTGCACTTGGGCTAATTCCGTCTCCGTACCCTGGGTAGTTGGGATTGTTCGCTGAGAAGTCAATTACTAACTTTCCAGTGGTTTCGTTGATGTACGAGTACGGCTGGATTGGTGTTAGGTCAATTAGCTCGGTGTCATCAGTTACTACGTCCCAATGGACGCTTCTGCTTGCGTTGTAGTCCCTAAAACTGGCCCCGGCCCCAAGAACGAGGCCAAATATGGCCACTAGACCAAATATGGCTAGTCCAAATTTATTCACTTTCTCCATCTCCACTCGTTCTGGGTCTCATGGTGAGACCCAATCATGGATTTTGACGACCTAGTATATAGGTAGTTCCGAATTAAGATGTTGGTAATGGGTAATTACCATTGTTCAGAAGCTTTAATCCAGTGGAAAATTGCCACTCCAAGAAGGAGGAGGGATATTATGACTCCCTCGCTACTATTCCTAAGTAGGGAAGCTATCAGGGCAACCCCCGAGAAGGTTACATAAAGAAGGGGCCAGGTGATTGAGGTTTTCTTGATCTTCATGTACCTATCAACTTCCTGGGGTACATCTAGTAGCTCAACGGTGCCCCTATTAACCTTGACTATCCCTTCCCTTTCCATCCTGGGAAGGTGGGTCTGAACCAGGCTTACGTAAATACTCTTCCTGTGCCTCCTTGTGTTATTTCCTTCCAAGTTGGCTATGTAATCAACTATCTCTCCAATCTCGGCCTTTCCATGATTTTTTCTTAAACATTCAACAACCCACATTCTTCTATCATTTCCTAGAATGGTCTTAGAAGGTTGGGCTTGGGTGAAAAATATTGGAGGTATCATAATATCTCACCTTTCATTCAACTTCTTCCTTCCCTTATATTAACCTTTTGGAGACACTTCCAGTTTTTATCTTTCTCAATAGCACCGTAAAGTTTAAAAATCCCGATTATCGAGAGAAAAATGGCCATAGCCCCGTGGTGTAGCGGCCAAGCATGCGGGACTCTGGATCCCGCGACCGGGGTTCGAATCCCCGCGGGGCTACCATCTTCTTTTCCTACTCTGATAAAGTTTATAAGGCATATCCATCCTTCTCATAATTGAGCAAGAGCGGGGGTTGCCGAGCCTGGTCAAAGGCGGGGGACTCAAGATCCCCTCCCGTAGGGGTTCCGGGGTTCAAATCCCCGCCCCCGCACCAACTTCCCAATTTTCTCCACGAATTGTTTAGCTAACCTTAATGCATCCTCAGCTTCATCTTTTGTAGGCGAGTAGCTGACGTCGTACTGGTCGGCATGTCTAATTTCTCTCATTCTGTCAAGCAAGTCTACCCATTCTTGTTCTAGTTTTCCCGTTTTCACATAGAATTCCTCAAGGAACCTGGCCACACAGAAGTGGCTCTTTTCTCTCCACCCATCTTTGAAAAGTAAAGCCCTCGCAGAATGAAACATGGCAAGGTATGACGCAATTAATGAAGTTCTGTATGAACCAATTTTAAATTCATTTCAGCTTCCACAAGCCACTCTCCGGCCCTTTTTAGACTGAGAAAAGCTTTTTCAGTTGAAGGAGGAACTCTTCTCAGAAGTCCTTTCTCTACACAAACTTTAAAGTTGTCCAAGGTTTTCCCCCCATATTATTATCGACCCATAGATCAAGCTATAGTAAAAAATTGGATCTTCTTTTTTTAGTCTTTCGATTTTTTTCGGCGTAAGGACAAGCAAATCAACCTCCCTTTTTAAAGTGTCCCTGAGCTTCCTTTGGAACTTTGCTACCCTTATCATATCTTCTCCTTGGGTGTATATCCAGATATCTACATCACTACCTTCTTTATTCTCTCCCCTTGAGAAACTTCCGTATATGCCTAAACCCTCTATCCACTCTTCTCTTAGTTGCGAAAGTTTTGGGTATAGGGTTAAGAAGTTTAGAAATCTCTTGAGTTCCCTTGTTTTTGGGTTCAGGATTACTTTGAAATACCTCCCCTCTTTTTTTACAATACCTTCCTTTTCTAACATATGGAGAAGCTTTGATACAAGACCTTTACTAACTCCGAGCTTTTTTGCCGTTTCCTCTACCCTAATGGTATCTCGTTCGAGAATGTACCTCAAGATTTCAACTCGCTCCTTTGTTGAAATTAGCTTGTACATATTGGGTGAATTTCGTTCACAATTTATGAACTTTTCTTTCACATTTTGTGAACGAATTGTTCACGAATCGTGAACGTGCATAAATATTTAACTCTCATCGAAACTTTATCATGGTGATTGCATGAACTTGGTTAGATTTGGAGTTTCCATACCTGAAGAGCTCCTAGAAAAGTTCGACAGGATAATCGAGGAGAAGGGCTACACCAATAGGAGCGAGGCAATAAGGGACCTAATAAGGGACTTCATAGTCAGGCATGAATGGGAAGTTGGAAATGAGGAGGTTGCAGGAACGATAACCATGGTCTACAACCACGATGAAGCTGACGTCGTAAAGGAGCTCCTTGATCTGCAGCACGAGTACCTTGATGAGATAGTTGCAAGCCTGCACGTTCACATGGACGAGCACAACTGCTTGGAGGTGGTGGTCGTTAAAGGGGAGGCCAAGAAGATAAAGAAGATCGCTGACAGGCTTCTAAGCCTCAAGGGAGTTAAGCACGGTAAACTAGTGATGACGACTACGGGCAAAGAGTTAGTGTGACGAAAGTTTTATTAACCTTTTCTTACTAAAATCTTATCGGAGTCAATAGGTTTAAATTGAGCGAGAACCAAAATAATAATTGTCAGGAGGTGGCCAGGAATGGTCGGAATACAGGTGCAGGAAGTTATGACGGACAAGTACGCGAAGATAGATATAAGTGCGCCTCTTTCTGAGGCAATTGGAATTATTGAGAAGGAAGACCCAGATCTAATTCTCGTGTTCGATGACAACGTGTACAAAGGCGTCCTAACCCAGGATCTAATTATAAGATCCCACCTCAAGTGGGATCCAACTAAGGCGAAGGTTAGGGACGTGTATAAGCCGGCTCCCGTTGTTAAGCCTAACGATGATCTAAGCCACGCAGCTAAGCTAATGCTTGAGACCGATTTAAGATCCCTTCCGGTTGGTGAAAGCAAGGCTGAGATAATAGGTGTAATAAGCGATATAGCTCTGCTTGAGAGGGTTGTTGCTGAGGAGTTCGGTAAGAGAAAGGTGGAGGAGTTCATGACAAAGGATGTTATAACACTAGGGCCAGATGACACCGTTGCGAAGGCCTTAGCTACTATGAGAGATCATGCCATTTCAAGAATTCCAATAGTTGACGAAGAGGGGAAGCTTGAGGGCCTCGTGACGCTACACGATCTAATAATAAGATTCATCAAGCCAAGGTTTAGGGCCCAGACCGGGGAGCTGGTCGGCGAGAAGATACCTCCGTTCAGCATGAAGCTCAGGGAGGCGATGATAAAGGGAGTCATAACACTCCTTCCAGATGCAACGGTTAGAGAGGCCGTAGCGACGATGAAGGACAACAACATAGATGGTCTGGTCGTTGTAGATGAGAACAACAAGGTCGTTGGAGTGCTCACAGTTAAGGATCTCCTGCTACCAATATCAAGGATGGTCGAGAAGGAGGCTAAATTCTACCTACAGCTCGGTGGTGACGCTTCAGCCCTAAGCGAGTTCACGAGGGAGAGGATAATCAACGACATAAAGAGGTTCGTCGACGGCTACTCTGACCTTCTGGGCAACGAGGGGATAATCTACCTGTACATAAGGAGGTTCAACGAGAAGTTCAGGGGAGTCCACCTCTACCAGGCAAGGATGAGGGTGGTTACCGATAAGGGAGTGTTCGTGGCTAAGGGAGAAACCTGGGGTGCCATTCAAGCTGTACACGATGCCATAAGGGCAATTGAGAGGCAACTCCTTCAGAAGGCCGAGCTTGAGAGGGACATCCGCTACGCCAAGAGGTTCATTGAAAAGCTCGAGCTCTGGCGCTGAGCCTCCTTGAATAGCTTTCTTGACTTTTCTATCAATTTTGGATTGTTGAGCATCTTTCCTTCCTCTAGAAGCTCAAAGGAGAAAAATTTTAGTAGTCTTATGAACTTTCCTGGATTTCTGGATCTTAAATCCCTGAATATGAGCTCAAGCATTGGGAAAGAGTCCTCTTCTGGGAGCAGGAGTAATAATCTATAAGCCAAGAGAACCTTATCTATGGGCCTAACGACCTTTGTAACATCGTGATTCTTACCCAGGAAAAAGAGTAGCCTAGGTAGAGGCCCTCCGACCTTTATCCTCTCCAAGATTTCAACTGCCTTATCAACCTCTCCCTCGTCAAGGTACTCAAGGCCGATATGCTCCAGGAGCGATGATCTGAAGGGCTCGGGGAGATTTTCAGGGGTAACATTTTCCTGGGTTAGCTCGTCAAACTCTGGACTCTCCATCTCTCCAATTTCATCGCCAACCTCAACGACTTCATTGTGAAACTCTCCGCTCGCCTTAATGATCTCGGCATCTACAAGGAACTTCCCGTCCTCGTACTTGATTCCCCTTGGGAGAGGCTTAAGCAACTCTACATCATCCTCATCCAATCCCAAATCGCTTAGCTTTACTTCAAGGATGTTCTTACTCTTTAGGGCATCGGCTATAGCAGAGCTTATCCTCTTTAGGGCTTTCTTCTTCGTGTAAGAATCCGGAATGAGCTTGGCACTCTCAACGGCATCCTTAAACCTTTCCATCTTTGAAAGCTCGTAAGATAAGTAGAGGAGGGTTTCGCTCCTGAGTGAAGTAATAGGGATCGAACTCGCTATCTCCCTCGCCTTTTTAGGGTCTCTCTTAGCCAACTCCTGGGAGATCCACTTTAGGGCGTAAGAGCGCCAGTATTGGTCCTTTATTTTTTCAGACAATTGCAGCGCTTTATCAATATCCCCACTTTCAATTGCCTCTTTTACCTTCAGTAAATCTTCTATCATCATGATTTATTTGTCCTCCCAAGAATAAAATTTTTGGTGGTGAGGGTGAAGCCGAAGGTCTTCATCACTAGGGAAATTCCCGAGAATGGAATAAGGTTGCTGGAGAAGGAGTTTGAAGTTGAGATCTGGGAAGAGGAAAGGGAAATCCCCAGGGACGTACTCTTGAAGAGGGTTAAAGACGTTGACGCATTAGTCCCAATGCTGAGCGAGAGAATCGACAGGGAAGTGTTCGAGAATGCCCCAAGGCTCAGAATAGTTGCAAATTATGCCGTTGGCTACGACAACATCGACGTTGAAGAGGCCACGAAGAGGGGGATCTACGTAACTAATACACCTGACGTTCTCACCGACGCAACGGCCGACCTAGCGTTCGCTTTACTGTTGGCAACGGCAAGGCACCTAGTCAAGGGGGATAAGTTCGTTAGGACGGGGGAGTGGAAGAGAAAGGGTGTAGCTTGGCATCCGAAGTTGTTCCTGGGTTACGACGTTTACGGAAAAACGATAGGGATAGTGGGTTTTGGGAGGATAGGGCAGGCCGTAGCCAGAAGGGCTAAAGGCTTTGGGATGAGAATCCTCTACTACTCAAGGACGAGGAAGCCCGAGGTGGAGAAAGAGCTGAATGCAGAGTTTAAACCCTTGGAAGAACTCTTGAGGGAGAGCGACTTCGTTGTTCTTGCGGTTCCCCTAACGAAGGAAACGATGTACATGATAAACGAGGAGAGGCTTAAGCTGATGAAGCCCACAGCAATCCTGGTGAACGTAGCTAGGGGCAAGGTTGTCGATACTAGGGCGTTGATAAAGGCCCTGAAGGAAGGGTGGATAGCCGGGGCTGGCCTTGACGTCTACGAGGAGGAGCCGTACTACAATGAGGAGCTCTTCAGCCTTGAGAACGTGGTTCTAACTCCACACATAGGGAGCGCAACCTTCGGGGCTAGGGAGGGGATGGCCGAGTTGGTTGCTAGGAATTTAATAGCATTCAAGAGGGGAGAAGTTCCCCCAACCTTGGTGAACAGGGAAGTTATAAAGATTAGGAGGCCTGGTTTTGAGTTATGAACTTTTTCTCTGAATACTCTCACTTGTGCTTCTATCTAAGAGAGATGCGCTACTAACTTCCACATGACCCTAAAATTATATAAACCTCGGAGATAAGGATGTTCAGCTATGAAGACAATAAACGTGAAAGTTCCTGATTGGGTTTCAGAACAAGAGGCCCAACTTTGGATAGCAGAGGGGCTTGGAAGAAAGATATCCCGGCGAATAGTTCTTGAAGCTCTTGCTAAGGGTATCCCGCTAGATGAAAAACCCTTTGAAGAAACAAGAGAAGAAGTTTGGAGTGAGATTAAGCGCAAATACATAGAGATGGGATTGATATGAATGTCGTGGTTGATAGTAACATCCTGTTCTCAATAATTGTGTCTGGTAGGAAATCAAAAGCGTTCAGGCTTCTTGAAGAACACGAAATTACGCTCTTTGCTCCGGAAGAGATAATTTTTGAGTTCAGACGGCACACTTGCAAACTCAAAAAGTTCGCAAAGGACTTTGAATATCGCACATTCTTGGCTTTTTCGCTTGTTCAAATACTTCCCTTAGAGTTCTACTCAGATAAAATCAAGGAGGCCTATGAGGTAGCTTCTAAGTTTGATGAGAAAGACACCGCATCACTATCGAGTAAGAAATTCGTCGCGTTGGACACGTTAGCTTTGGAATCTCTTTTGGCTGGAAAAAGCCTAGAGGAAGTATTGAAAGACATGGAATCCCGTCTTAGGTCATAGTTTAAAAATTGGTGAATAATAAAAATCAACAAGCGATGATGAGCTCCATCCCTGTCTGAAAAAATGATGAATGTAGCGCGCTCTGAGCTACTCCTTCATTATCTTCTCCACGTCAAAGCCTTCCTCGTACTTCTTGAGCTTCCTCTCGAAGAACTCCATGAATAGCTTGTACCTCTTCATCCTGTGCTTTGGACTCCCTGTGACGCTGTGGCCGTGTGGACCGCGCTTGAATATCGCAATGTACGCTTCCTTCCCTAAGTCCTTGAGCACGTGGTAGAACATAACTGACTGATCGAGCGGACAGCGGTAGTCCTCGAGGGAGTGGATCAGTAATATAGGGGCTTTAACGTTCTTTGCATAGAACAGTGGGCTTAGCTTCCTAAAGTTCTCGTTCTCCAATGGATTCTCTCCTATTACTTCCTTATCGAACCATAGACCTATATCGGAGAAAGCGTAGCTGGTCAGCCAGTAGCTTATGCCGTTCTCGCTTATTCCTGCCTTGAACAGCTCGGATTGAGTCAAGGCCCAGTTAGTCATAAACCCTCCGTAGCTTATTCCAGTAATACCAATCCTCTCCCTATCGGCTTGAGGCTCAAGCTTGAAGAACTCCTCTATCCCGTTCATTATATCTTGGAAGTCCTCTAGACCAGTTCTGTTTAAAACCCTCAGCGCGAAGTCCTCGCTGTAACCGTTGCTCCCCCTCGGGTTGACGAAGACTATGTAGTAACCTTTACTCGCCATTAGCTGCATCTCGTACTTGAAGTAGTAACCGTACATTCCCTTTGGCCCACCGTGGACGAAGACTATTACTGGAGCCTTCTCTCCCTCCTTGATCTCCGGCTTTATGTACCATCCGTCTATCTCAAGGTCGAGCGACTTAAAGCGGAAGTGCTTTGGCTCGAACGTCTTAAGCTTCTTGAATATCAGCCCGTTATAATCCGTTAGTTGCCTCTCCCCTCCGTCCCAGACGTAGAGCTCCCTTAGCCTTGTGGCAGTTTCCTTCAGGTAGACGACTACCTTATCAACGTCAAACCCCATTATCCAGTGCTTTCCTTTTGCTATCTCCTTAACCTCTCCATCCCAGACGTAAAGATTAACGCTACCCTCCTCGTAAAGGGTGAAGTATACCTTTCCGTCCTTAATCTTTGCCTGCCCTGCCTCCCTGTCGATTTCGTCCATTATTCCAGTAATTTTGCCGTCCTCGTATATGTAGAGCTTGTCGTGCTCGCTCATGTACTTCTTCTCCGGCTTTCCGTACAGGAGAATCCTCTTGCCGTCGGAGTCTATAGCTTGGAACGAGACCTTCTCAAGCACCTTTTCTTCCTCTCCATCTTTCCAGATGTAGATGTCCCAGAACTTGAAGTACTGTGGGATTCCCTCCCTGTGCGGAACACTAATCACTATCGAATCTCCATGCCATATTCCCGAGGAGAACCTTGGCTTCTCGAACTCCTCTATTACTTCCTCAGCCTCGGTATCTAAGATCCAGAATGTAGTCTTCTCCCCGTCGAAGAAGCCTAGCCTGTCGAACCACACCGGAACGTCATCGTCAAACACGAAGTCTTCATCGTCCCTCCTCTTGAACCCTACAACTAGAAGCCTCCTTGAGTCTTCGTTCCACTCTATAGATCTCACGTTCTTGGCCTCAAGAACCCTCTTTGCGGTAAGGGTTTCTATGTCGGCAACCCAAATCTCACTCTTCTTTTTCTCCTCGTTGACTCTCATGAATGCTATCCTCTTTCCATCTGGAGAAATTCTGGGCATTGAGGCGTTCTCTATGTACCTCTTCTTTCCTGTTTCTAGGTCTTCGATTACTATCGTGTTCTCGTACTTGTTGCTCTCAAGGTTCGCCTTCGTCAGTACGTAGGCCACCAAGTTACCCCTAGTCTTGGGGTCGTCCAAATATGCAAACTTGGCGAAGGTCTTCTCGTTCCATTCGATACTGCTCATAACGGTATCACCAAAACTTAATTGCATCAGTTCCTATTAAGCTTTTCTTTGTACAACTCTATCCATATCGCCGACATTATTAGGAGTGCCCCTAGGTAGCCTTTTACCGAAAGCACCTCCCCCAGGGTTACCAGGGAGAACAAATGTCCGAATACGGGCTCAGCAGAGTACAGTATCGCAGCCCTGTAGGCTTCAACCTTAGGCTGGTACTTGACCTGGGCAAAGAAAGCTAATGCCGTGGCGAATATTCCTGTGTAGAGGATAGCGAGGAGAACGCTTCCCTCTGGCATTGGCAGGCCTTCTGCAATTAGGGCATAGGTCGTTGAAAGCACCGCATTCCAGAAGACTTGCCAGAAGGCTATTCCTATTCCGTGCTTGCTGAAGTACTCCACGAGAACTATCTGGAAGGCGAAGCTTAATGCCGCTATTATTGTAAGTAGATCCCCATAGTTTAAGGACAGCCTCGCGTTGGAGATTAGGTAAAGGCCCAAAATTGCAAGGATCAACGCCACTGAATCTTCAACCTTTATAATCTTTCTTAGGATTAAATAAGCGACGAAAGGAGTAAAGACCACGTAGAGGGATGTTATAAAGGCCGAATTTGATGCTGTGGTGTACTTTAATCCGACGATCTGAAACCCATGCCCCAGGAAGAGGGCAACTCCCAAAATTAGCCCAGGGATTATTTGATCTCTCTTCAGCTCCTTTTTGAGGAAGAGAAGCATTAACAGGGAAGCTATCGTGAATCTAATGGCTATGAACGTTATTGGGGGAAAATCCTTGACCGCAACCTTCATTACGGGAAACGTTGAGCCCCAAATCACCGAGATTCCAAGGAGCACAAGTGAGGCCTTGGTTTTTTCCTTCATGTTATAACTTTGATAGTAGTTCTTTCTTAACTTCTTCGCTTTTTATCTTTGGGATGATCAGTTCCCTTAGTTCCCCAACCTCTCCCAACTCTATGAACCTTTCCCCTATAATTGCAAGAGCTTCATCTCTTACTTTTCCATTCCTTATACTCTCTGCAAATTCTATGGCCTTTTGAAATTTCTCTAACTTAACCAAGACTTCCACTGCCCTTTTAACTTCCTCATCACTGAGCTTTAATGGTTCTATCTCCTTAAGTGCTATTTCCAACAACTCTGTTCCCTCGGGCATATTATTTTCATTCGCCCAGAGTGCTATCTCCAACACGGCAAGGCCCCTCTTTTCTCTCTCGAATTTCTCATGCACCTTGTACACCGCCTGCCTGAACCTACCCTCGTACGTTAACTTCCTTATCTCGGGATCCTTCGTGAATGAGAGAACCTTTGATAACCTTATCTTCTTCTCAAGCATCCCTGCCCTGTGACCAACCTTTAGCTTGTCGAATATATCGTAGGCCCTTTCATAGAACTTGAGTGCTATATCTGAAGTTAACTCATCCCCAGTTTTCTCTATTATGTCGGCAAGGCTTAATATCAGGTCGGTTTTCTTCGATACATCAATGTCGAGGTCAATTATCATGTCGAAAGAGTCCTCAAAGGCGTCGAAAGCTGAATCATAAAAGCCTGCCCTTGCTAGTCTCGTTCCGAGGAACATTGCGGAGATCGCGGCGTCGTACTTGTCGAGCTTGTTGAGGAGCGAAATTGCCCTGTTAAAATACTCGGTGGCCTCTTCGTAGTACCCAATTTTAGCAAGGGCCAAGGCTATCTCCGAATATCCGATGACCTTATCTTCCGACCTCTTAACGTGCTTTTCCAAGATGTAAATTGCCTCATCAATAAAATCCGGATTCATAGTGACAACGGCGGCCTCCGATAGGACTATTACCTTGTCAATATCCTCAAGCTCCTCAAGGTGCTGGAGGGCCTCATCTATGAGCCCTCTCCTCACCAGCTCGATTATCTCTTCAATTTCCATAATTTTCAGTTAGTTGTTCTAAGTATTAAACACTTTGCCTGGGATTAACTTTAAGTCTAAAATTGAAATTTTGAATGATGCTCACAATAGCCCTCTACAACACTTACGATGTCCGAAGGCTACATGAAGCTCACATAAGGGCGATAGCAAGGGCAGCCCCAGTTGCCTACGCTTTCGACTTCCACTTAGCTTTAGTGGGGTTTCCCTTTGAAAACGATGATCCGAAAGTAGTCGCTGAGGAGGTAGCCTCAACCACGACGATTGGAGAGGGAGGTAGATACCTACTGGAACTCTCGAGGGCCAATAAGTTTCATCTATTGGATTTTCCTAGGAAGGGCTTTCCCCCCAGTTCGGGGTTCCAATAGCCACCACATCAAAGCCATCGAGGGAGAAGTTTGTAACCACAGAAGAGGTAGCCAAGATGGCACTTGAGGGAAGGAGTTTGCTACTGATTATAGGGCTTGGTAGGCATGGGCTTCCGAAAGATGTTTTAAAGATATCAAAATATCACCTTGATGTGACGGACGGTATGGGGGTAAGCTTGGAAACCTGTACGGCAATAGGCATAATTCCAGCTAAATTAAGAACGTTGATGGAGGCGCTGAAATGGAAAAGGCGATTAAAGAGATAATTTCTACTCTCTTGATAATCCTCTTAACCCTTGCCTTCTACCAGGGGCTTAAGCTTGTCCTCCACACTGACATACCCTTAGTGGTCGTCGCTAGTGGGTCTATGGAGCCCGTTTTCTACAGGGGAGATGTCGTTGTCCTTAAGGGTGTTAAACCTGAAGATATTAAAGTCGGAGACGTTGTAGTTTATAGGAGCCCTTTAGCCAAATATCCCATAATCCATAGGGTTAGGGAGGTCAGGAAGGTTGTTATTGGAGGTAGAGAAAAGCTCTGCTTTGTAACTTGGGGTGATCACAATCCAGTTCCTGATATCTATCCTACATTCAACGGTGTTTTAGACTGTGTCCCTGGGGATGCCGTAGAGGCTAAGGCTCTCTTGGTGATTCCTAAGGTAGGTTGGATCTCCATAAAGTTCAGGGAGCTTCTCGGCCTTGGTGGATGAAGAGAGGGTAGGTAGCTGAGCTGTGATGACCTAATCGGCCCCTGACACCGAGCAAAGGTTTAAATTTTTTCCTGCTTTATCCCTCAGGGTGATACACTATGACGGAGTGGGAGGGTCTGTATAAAGGTGCAATTGAGAAGGCAATAAAATCAGTTCCAAAGGTTAAAGGGGTTCTCCTGGGCTATAACACGAACATAGATGCCATAAAATACCTAAATTCTAAAGACCTTGAGAAGAGGATAGAGAAGGCCGGAAAGGAGGAAGTATTGAAGTACTCTGAAGAGCTTCCAGAAAAAATTACCTCGATTCCACAGCTCCTTGGCTCAATTCTCTGGAGCATTAGAAGGGGGAAAGCAGCGGAACTCTTCGTTGAGAGCTGTCCTGTCAGATTTTACATGAAGAGATGGGGCTGGGACGAGCTCAGGATGGGAGGTCAGGTAGGGATAATGGCCAACCTCCTAGGTGGAGTTTACGGTGTTCCGGTTATAGCTCATGTCCCTCAGATCTCAAGGCTACAGGCAAGCCTCTTCCTTGACGGGCCAATATACGTTCCGAAGGTTGAGGATGGTAAGGTTAAGCTTGTCCATCCCAGGAAATTCCAGGGAGACGAGGAGAGTTGCATACACTTCATCTATGAGTTCCCCAGGGGATTCAAGGTATTTGAGTTCGAGGCTCCCAGGGAGAACAGGTTCATTGGGGCTGCTGATGACTACAACACGACGCTATTCATAAGGGATGAGTTCAAAGAGGGCTTTAGGGATATAGTAAAGAACGTTCAGCTGGCAATAATCAGCGGGTTGCAGGCCCTCACAAAGGAAACGTACGGGGAGCCCATGGAAACAATAAAGGCGCACCTTGAGATCCTCAATGAAAAGAACATCCCAGCACACTTAGAATTCGCGTTTACACCAGACGAGTTAGTCAGGAAGGAGATCATAAAGATCCTGGGCAAATTCCACAGCGTTGGCCTGAATGAGGTCGAGCTCTCTTCTATAATGGAGGTGATGGGAGAGAAGGAGTTGGCTGAGAAGTTACTAGCCCATGATCCAGTTGATCCAATAGCTGTAACCGAGGCCATGCTTAAGCTTGCCAAGGAGACGGGAGTTAAGAGAATACACTTCCACACCTATGGTTACTACCTTGCATTAACTGAATACAAGGGAGAGCACGTTAGGGATGCACTGTTGTTCGCCGCATTAGCTGCCGCTGCAAAGGCAATGAAGGGTAACATAACGAGCTTGGGGGAGATAAAGGAGGCCTTAAGCGTCCCAGTGAATGAGAGGGCCGGGCAAGTTGAGGAGGTTCTCATTAAAGAATACGAGATGAAGGGTGGAATTGCAGAAGTTGAGGGTTACCAGCTGGCCTTTGTGCCCACTAAGATAGTCACTAAGCCTAAGTCAACGGTTGGGATTGGGGATACAATCTCAAGCTCAGCCTTCATTGGAGAGTTCTCCTTCACCCTTTGAACTGTTTTATTCGAAAACTTTTTAAATCGGTTTTAGGGGAGATGCTAATGGGTTGCCCCGGTGGTGTAGCCCGGTCAAACATGCGGGCCTTTCGAGCCCGCGCCCCGGGTTCAAATCCCGGCCGGGGCACCAGAATTCTCTCAATAACAACTTCTGGGGGATCTTCTCCAAAGAAAATCCACCTCAACGTCTGATTAATAAATTTGGACTTGTTTAGAGCAAAACTCTCCATGACGCCGGTCACCTCCACATCAAGCGTGATGTGAATGCGTTTCTTTCGCTTCTTTTTGCCCAAATCTCTTTGGTGAGAGCCCCTTTTATTAGTGGCCACTTTGCCCATTGTGACCCACTATTATCAGCAGGACCTATGGAGTATATATTGACTACCATGGGGATCACCTCTGGAATCTAGGTCTTTAGCCATTCTGAATATTCTCTTCCTAGTTTAATCATCCGGCTTGAGAAGCGCTTTGAGAGGACTATGTAATCCTTGCCGTTGACGATTGCTTCCTCAAGAATACCGAGCTCCTTTAGGCGTCTAATCACATAGTAAACCGTGTTTGTGTGAACGCCCGAGGTTTTAGCTACTTCTTGAACAAATTTCTTCAAGTTTCCCCTGAATAGCTGTCCATCATATTCATACTTGAGTTTTTCAAGTATGTTCTCAACTACGAGCTTTTCCCTCCTTAGCATACCATACCTTATGACTTTCTCAAGCCAGTTCATATTCACTACCTTTGTGTGGGCACAAATTCTTTTGTGTGAGAGTTGAGCATTTCGGAAAAAGAAGGTTTCTGAGAGCGTTTTTCTCCCACGAACCGTGGAGCTTATAGCACAAAGTTTTTTTGTGCTTTTAAATACTTCCCCTCATACAAGGTTGCTTGCAAGTCAAAGAAAATATCACAGAAATCAAGGCACAACTGTGACCTCAGCATGTTAGTATGCCCACTTAATATCATACCCTAACACCCCCCAGCCACACCTCCAAATTAAGATCCTTCTTCCTGGGGAAGAGCTTTGAAAACTCCTCTTCAACCTTAATCTTAACCGCTCTCTCGATCATATACTCAAGAGAACTTGCTGGAGAGTGATACTTAGCTGAGACAATCATCTTAGCAAAGCCCTCCTCCCAAACCACCCATCCAATCCCATAGTAACCCATGACAAAAAGATCTTCACAGTCAAGCGTAACCCAGGATCTAGTGGCGATGTACATGTAATCAACATAAGGTTGCCTTGCAATTGCTTGGGCAAGAACCTTCTTAACATCCCCTCCTTAAACTCAACTCCGATCCTCCTAGCATGCCCCTTCCTATTTCTCAAAATAATTAGGAGATCAAACTCAAGCTTTTCATTGTTTCCATTAAGCCATACATGAGGATGAACCTCCTTAAGAGTCTCTTTCATCTCATACGAAGCATCATAAGTAGATTCAGGTACATGGGCTTGAAGTTTCTTTAAATCTTCCCCATACTTTCGGGGCCTTCCTGGCCCAGGGCGCCTACTATACCTCATTTTAGACACCGTTCCTAAAGTGGCTTTTCCAAAACGTCCAGAGTTCCCAAATAAATTCGCCCCAGGACTTCTTTCCTTTGGCTTTTTCAATCTCAGCAACTCTATCTGGAGGAAGTAAGAATTCAACGCGCCTTATTGCCTCATATTTCCTTCTCCTTGCCATTTTCATCACCTTAAGATTATGGGACTTATGGCCATGTATGGAACTTAGTTCCATAAACCATACGGAAGGAAAACTTATAAGCTTTGTTGTGGTCAAACTTGTTGCATAATGAACACAATTGACCAAATTTTTGGATACATAAACTCAGAACAAACACTATTAGGCAAGATAATTTCATCAAGTCTGATATACAACTTCTTAGCGTAATAGAATGAACAAAAATAAAAACCCTTTAGAGGGCTTTTTTCTACAAAATATGCATTACTTTAGGCAGTTAAATCAGCTTGAATTTTTGGATACATGAATTAACTTCACAAAAAAATCGCCTGTCTGAGGGAAGAAAACATTGGCAAAATACTTTCTTCTTTCTTCTTTTTCTCGAATTAATATATACATGTATATATTAAACGTTCAAAAAAACATACTTGAATTGAGTGTTTTCATCAGGAACTTTTCTCTTGTAGAAGTCAAGTAGTATAACCTCAACAAGTTCGTCTGGCTGAATGTTTAAGTCCCCCCTAAGGTCATTTGGGATGTGAACTGCTCCTTTTCTTCCAACTTTCGAAATTACCTGAGCCTGGTTAAGTACATATATAGTCCTTTCCTCAAGGTTTACATTGATTTTCCTTAGTATTATCTTGACATAATCGCCCTGTTCGATATTCAAGGCATCTCTGATGTACCTCGGGATAATTAGCCTTCCATCCCTATCTATCCTAGCCTGAAACTTCGCTAATGGTTCTCTTGTTTCTTTCCCCTGTTCTTTGTTAGTGTCCATGTGCTCACCGCCTTTGCTCCTTATGTTTTCTAACATGTTTATGTTTTTTGTTTAAAACGTTTTTAAACGTCTTAACTTTTGCGTGAGCATGCAAATGAGTTACTTATAAAAGTAGTAAAGAATAGATTAAGGAGTGATGAATAGTTAGTGATATTCAAGTACTCCTATTTCTTCGAGTCTGATAAGGAGGTCTTTGATTATTTCGTATTTTCTTTCTTCGAATTCTTTTTTGGGGCTCCATATGCGCCCACTACTAGAAAGCATGATTTCTAGTCCGCCATAGTCTATGAAGAGAACAGAAAGGTAGCCGCCGTATTCTTCGAGGAATCTACGGTAATCGGGAGAGTCTTCTAGACGTATCCCTCCGACTGCGGCGTTTTTTACTAGCTCATGATCCATGTCTCTTGTGTAAAATCTGCTGAAGTTGCCAAACTCTCTTCTAAGAACTTCTTCATTTTCGTGGATGTTGAACGTAACGTCGTAATACCAATCTGTGGTTCCTAAGAGTTTGCTAATTGTAGCTATGAGGCCTTTGAGAAGTTTGCCTTTCGTAAAGATGGCCATAAAACCTTCAACTTTCTCTGCAGTGTATATAAAGAATGTGATCTTGTTAGCAGGTTTTAGCGCTATTAATCTGCCTGCGCTTTCTACTGTCATCCAGCTTTCAATTTTTGCTTTGAACTCTACTCCCAATTCATTGTATTCTTCCCTAGATATTATCTTTGTGTAAAGTTTGGGGTCATTGTTGATTAGGCTTAAATCCAAGTCGTTTCTCTGTATGGGGATTTCGTCATAGTCAATAGTCGTTTCGGGGGCAAGAAGGTCTAAGAGGTTCCCAAGGTGTAGGGGTTTTACTTTTACTATTTTGCAACTTTTCCCCATAGGGGGAACCTCCTAAACTTTATAGAGAATAAAGCTTCGATTACTCCAGCGTCAGCATTTCGGATGTTTATCTCTACAGTTTCCATTGTACGGGTCGGTTCAGAAATGTGTGCAAGTGTAGCTATATTTTTTGAGGAAATAACTTCTTTGAGTTTAGTGTAAACTTCCTTAGCTGTTTTTTCGTCCTCAAATTGGAGTTTCAGTCGTATGATGCTTTTTTTAACTACAAACTTTTCTTGGAGTTTTGATTTCAGATTTTCTAAGATGCTTAAAATGTCTCTCATGACTCTTTTGCTCTCTTCTTTTGAGAGTTTCCTTAGATCCGGAATTATGAAGACTGTTAAGTCTGTGGCAATTGCCAAATCATATATTTCCTCGGCCAAATCTTCGTAGTCTTCTCCAGATATGGGAAAGATACTCTCATCAAAAGGTAGTAGGAAGTTCGTCTTAATTTGATATTCAACAGCACATTCAACTTTTCTTCCAGAAATGTCCAATGTTAGAGTTCCTTTACTCTTGTTAAAGTTATATTTGTGAAGAACTTTTATTACTTCATCCTCAACTTCTTTAAATTTTGGCCAGGATCTCTCTTTGAATATCGTGACTAATACAAAAGTCACATATATATCTTTTCCAAGAGGCAACTTTGAAGAGCGTCTAAAATCATCCAGAATATCTTTTCCAAGTTTATATCCATAATACGCTCCCTCCATGGCTTGAGCAAATGTAGTAATTGCCATCTTTCACACCATCTTTATATTGATTTGTTGTGTATTTAATCTTACCTCCAGCTCCAAGGATCTTTATTAAATTTTACACCTTTGAAATATTATTGGCTTTATAGTGTTTGCACCCTCATGCACTTCTCTTACCTCTTTTGCTCGTAATTTTCGACGATTTTTCTCGCTCTCTCGTTCTCGCTTTTGAGAATTTGAGCCCTCTCATAGCCTTTTGAATATGCAGCCCTTTTGGTTCTCTCCAGAATCCTGGAGTAGATCCTATCACGCTGCGTAAACGCTGCATTTGAAGAAGCCCTCCCCTCGCTTCTTGCCTGTCCAAATATGTTCATTCATTTGGCTAAAATGAACAGGGAGTGGGCTTTCGGCGGGTGTCGTGGTGGCAGGTGGCTGGCAGAATGTTTATATATCCCTAGTATATACCAATATTGAGCCCGTGAGAATTGGTAATGAGCGGGCGATGAGCCGCACTGGCATGAAGCCCCGTTGGGGGCGGAGTTGGCGGCTTCTCACTTCCATACTGGTTCTAAGCTCTTATTGAGCCTTAAGTAATTGCACAGGTTATCCGCAAGTTCCATGATCTTTTTCAGCTGTTTATCTGTCAGTTTGCCTTCTATTAGAACCTTGTCCTTTCCATACCTCTTTTGGAAGGCTTTCACTAGTTTGTCATCAACGACTATTATTGTGAAGTCGTCATAATACTTATCAATTTTCATGAACACAACGCTTGGAATTTGGGATCCTTTTTTGTATGAATACGCTCTTGAAACCTCTATCAGTGGGAGTAAGGGGGAATAGCGGTTTGAGAAGTCGTTAAAGTACTTAGTCTTCCTCTTCCCAAGCTTTCTACTGTGCTTGACCCACTTGACTATATTGTTGTACACCTTCCCCTTATTTGAGTCCCTGATTATTAGGAGGGATATGTAGGAATAATTTCCCTCGTCCGATTTATCAACGAAGATCAGCCAGCTCATTCCACCACCAGCCACTTTGGCCTTCTCTTTTCTGGAATTAGGCTTAGTATCTCCTGGAGTTCCTCTGGAGTTAGGATGTAAACTTCCTCTCCAACATTAGCCTTTGAGGGGACGTAGATTATCTTCTGCTCGACGTTGTAAACCTTACCTTTCTTCCTTTGCCTCTTGATGTGCTTGTGAACCTTCACCCTCCACACTAACACCACCATCATACAGCAGAACTTCATCCCCTATAAACTTTTCTACTGTAGAACTGCAATATTAGCAGAGATAAAATAACGTGAAGTTGCCAGATAAAGTTTTTATTTCGCCCCGTTAATTACCTTTCAGGAGAAATCTTGGCAACGGGGGGGGGGCGTGAAGGAGAAGAAGTTCAGTCTGAATAATATTAGTGGGATTATTAAGGTTTTATCTGGCGAAGTAATAGTTGGAAAGATCAAGTGCCTTGATGACAACTTCATCCTAGTACTCACCAAAGATGGGAAAGTATTCATCGTGAACAAGAAAGCAATCGCCTACATTGAGGTTCAACAAGGGAATCCGGTTTAGTTGTCAGACGAGCATCCTCAGTATCATGGGGCTTATCCTTATAAGCTTGGCAAGAAGTCTTGGGCTTTTTAGAATAGCTTTTACAGTTTGGACGTGATCGTCAAAGTTCGCGCTCCTCTCTATTATCTCCCTTGCCTCTTCGCTTGACAGCACGTCGAATACTTCCTCAATGTTCTCCTGGGACATTTTCCTGAAGAGTTTCCTCACCCTCAATCCAAAGCTTATCTGATTTCTAACCCAAGAGCACTCCCTCTCGTACCTTGAGATGTCCCCATTCAATATACCCTTCGCCAAAACCCTCGCACAGTACGCTCCAAAGACTATTCCACCGGCGGTTGTTGGCTTTATCTGAAGGGCGGCATCCCCTAAGAGGGCGACATTCCCCTTAACCCATGGCCTCCTCCATCCTAGGATCACGGCCCCCGTTTTGAATTCAAGTATCCTACCCCCATTCAACCTTCTCAGCTTGAGGAACTTTGCCAAGGAATCAACAGAACCGAAAGTCCCTACTCTTGCCTCCTCCTCGTTTATAGGGGCAACCCAGAAGAAGAACTCTGGATTGAGATCTTTATTCACCCATACTTCAACTCTATCTCTCCTAAAGTTTCCCAGGACTTCTACTTCCCATCCCTTCAATACTTCTCCATCAGTTCTCGCCCCAATTTCTCTCGCTACGGTGCTGTTCATTCCATCTGCTCCAACGTAAAACTTTGCCTCTATCTCAAATTTGGAGTCAAGGTGTTGCACTACTGCCTTCCCATTTCTAAATCCTAGGAAGCTTGTCGCCATGTAGTACTCTGCCCCCCTCTTCATGGCTCTCTTTGCGAGTTCTCTCTCTAGGATCTTCCTATCAACCAAATATGCTTGGGGAGTTTTCCTACTTACCTCGAATACGGTCTTTTTTGATATGAAAAATGCCCCATTAAACGCATTTAAAATGGCCTTTTCGGGCAGTCCTAAGCCTTCGTACATCTCCGCTCCAATTATGCCCGTGCAGGCCTTACCTCCGAAGTGGCCTTTTCTCTCAACAACGGCAACGTCCATCTTTCCTGCCAACAATGTTGCCAAGTAGTTTCCCACCGGCCCTCCACCAATTATAAGGACTTCGTACTTCATTCGCCTCGCCCCTTGGCATAAACTATTTTAGCTTCTATTCTTCAGAGATTAGTTTGGAGGGAAAGTAATGAGGAAGGTTCTATTTATACTTGTCCTACTCATTTTAATGCCTTTCGTAAACGCCCAAGTCGGTCAGTTTGAGAGTGAAGGTAAAGTAATTGGTCTCGTTAACTCCGTGACATCGGGAGAGTTTTACCTGACAAATCCGCTCAAGATTAAGTTCGCTCACGTGTCAATTAGAAGTGCGAAATTTTTTGACGAAGAGGGAAATGAAGTTGAGGGCTTCAACATTGAATTCCAGGATAGTATCTTTAGATTCTGGGGTTCTGGGGAGAAGAAGGTTGTTAAATATTCCCTTTACGCCAAGAACGTTACTCCTGGGGAATATCTCCTGTACATATTTATGTGGGGATTTACGGAGACTAATCAGTTGTACCTTCTCTCGGTTTACGTTCCTGTTGAGGTTAGAGACAAACCCCTGATATTTCAGGATGCTGTGTCTTTTATAAAAGACAAGCCCAACGCGAAGGTTGCATTGAGTGGAGACGTTATAGTTGTCTACTCCCATGTTACTAACCTTGCAAGCGTTCCCATAAACGTCACTGCTAGGGCTGAAATAGTTTCGCAATCGGGCAAAGTTGTCACGTGGGAGGAATTTAATCAGACGATGAATCCTGGGGATAACTTAATTAGGTTCGAGCTGAGGTTGCCTGATCCACTTAGGCCAGGGGTTTATAAATTGAAGTATGAGATATCCTATGAGAGAGGGGTCTATGAGTACTCAAGGGAATATTGGGTTGATGTAGGAATTTCCTTCGTTGATATGTCAATAGAAAGGACTAACGCCTTGCAGGGCGAAGATAACTTTGCATACATAGTAATATCTTCGGACAGATCCGCACTCATCGATGTTAACTTAACGGTTTATGCCCCGGATTACTCCCTTGAAAACTCAACTAAGTTTAGGATAACCCCGGGTTCAAACATCCTCAAGCTCAAACTGCCAACTGAGAAACCTGGAAGACATGAAGCTGGGGTTAAGGTTTTCTACAAGGGATTTGAAGTGGGGGAGGCCACCGGAGATTACCTTGTGATTGGATTCCCAACTTTGAATGCATCGGTTAAGGATGGAAGGATAGTAGTTGTAATAAACAATCCAAACGCCATCTCACTCACGGCTACGGTTGAGTATAGGATCACCTGGGACGATGGTTCTTTAGTTAGGGAGGCTAAGGAGCTCTTACTTCCTTCGGGTAACTACACGTTCTCCATAGGACTCCGGAGGGAAGGGGGTTTCAAGTACGTGGTTTCACTTAAGACCCTTGGGAGAGAAGTCGAAGTAGAAGGTGTTGGGGTTGTGGGGCCTTCTTCAATAACCTCAAGCACGACAAGCTTTCCACACTCAACTACCACATCCTCACTAACTACCACGACTCCTTCGGAAAGTACAACCTCCTCGGCAACTCCCACGACAACCCCTCCTAAGAAGAGCAATACTTGGGCGTTCCTCTTGTTGCTCTTGGCGTTAGTTGGAATTGCCGGTGTTGGCGGATACTATTGGCTTACTGACTCAAGAAGGAAAAGGAGAAAAAGGAAAAAGCCTAAAAGGAAGTCGCCCCTCGGGAGGAAGTAAGAAATGGAGAGGATTGAGAGGATAATTGAATTCGAGGTAGCTAGAATAAATTCCCATCTACCTAGGAAAAGGGAAAGTTTATCAAGATTACTCCTAATGGATGATCCAAAGGTAAAGCTGAGGGACGGCAGTTATCACTACTTCAAACGGGACGAGCTATTGCTTCTGAGGTCACTCCTTGAAGAGGAAGATGCTGAGAAACTTAAGCTCCCAATAGTCCTTGAGATAAGCACTGTAGATAGGGGGAGCTTCATAGTTAGGGGCAAAGTTGAGGTTAAGGTTATAAAGAAAATCCTAGAAATTGAGGAGGGTTACGAGGAGGAGACAATGCTAAGGCTCCCAAGGTATTACCTTCCAAGGATAAGGAGAAAACTCCCCACGACAACGGTTCACGCCTTCATAACGGAGTGGTAAGCCATGGACAAGACTTTACTAAGGTACTATGCATTTACAATTCCTCACGTGACGATATTTGCGGGGGCCGTCTTCGGGATTCTCCTGCTAATGAGGATTGACCTTAAGCTGGCCGTTGGTATATTCTCGGCCCTATATGGCTTGATGCTTACGATAGTTGCCTTGGTAGTTAGGGAGCACTTCTGGAATTCTCGAATATACAAGTTAAGTTTACTTGCCTACGTCTCCCTCTTCTTGGCGGGAATTTTTATCACATATTCGTCAATATTTGGATGATAGATAGTTAATTTTGAACATATTTTTGTTTAGTGCAACCTCAACGTGCACATTTTGTCTATTATTTAATGTTCACGACTAAAACCTTATATTGGGCAAGTGTTCATTGAATGTGGGGAGGGACTGGATAAATATTCAGAAAAGAGGTGAAATAAATGAACATTGCTGGGACCATTAGCAAGTTTAATAGGAAGCCCAAGTTTGTGCAGCTCATATTTGTTGATGTAAATGGAGTGCCTAAGGGAATGGAAGTGCCAATCAGTAGGCTTGAAGAGGCCGTGGAAACTGGAATAGCTTTTGACGGCTCTTCAATCCCAGGATTCCAAGGAATCGAAGATAGCGATCTCGTATTCAAGGCCGACCCAGACACGTACGTTGAGGTTCCATGGGACAACGTCGCAAGGGTCTACGGTTACATATATAAAGATAACAAGCCCTATCCAGCCGACCCCAGGGGCGTCCTGAAGAACGTTCTCGATGAGTTAGCTAAAGATGGCTTTAAAGTTTACATAGGGCCGGAGCCAGAGTTTTACTTCTTCAAGAAGAATGGTACCTGGGAGCTTGAAATTCCAGACTTCGGAGGTTACTTTGACATATTAACCCTAGATAGGGCGAGGGAGATAAGGAGGGAGATTGCCGAGTACATGCCCGCCTTTGGCCTTACCCCAGAAGTGCTCCACCACGAAGTCGGAAAGGCCCAGCATGAGATCGATTTCAGGTACGATGAGGCCCTGAAGACGGCAGATAATATAGTAAGCTTCAAGTACATCGTTAAGGCAGTTGCGGAGATGCATGGGCTGTACGCTACCTTCATGCCTAAACCGATCTACGAAATGCCCGGCAATGGAATGCACGTCCACATAAGCCTCTGGAAGGATGGGGAAAACATATTTAAAGGCGAGGAAGGGTTAAGCGAAACCGCTCTTCACTTCATCGGCGGAATACTGAAGCACGCCAAGGCACTAACCGCTGTTACGAACCCAACCGTGAACAGCTACAAGAGGCTAGTCCCAGGGTACGAGGCACCAGTGTACGTAAGCTGGGGCTACAGGAACAGGAGCGTCCTTATTAGAGTTCCAGCGTTTTGGGGGAATGGGGCAAGGATCGAGTATCGCTGTCCAGATCCAAGTGCCAACCCGTACTTTGCATTTGCAGCGATTATTAAGGCCGGATTCGATGGAATCAAGCACAAGATCGACCCATTCGCGTACGTCGAGGAGAATGTCTATGAGATGAGTGAAGAGAAGAAGGCCCAGCTTGGAATTGACATCCTCCCAAGTAACCTAGGAGAAGCCCTTGAAGAGCTTGAGCAGGATAAGGTCATCAAAAAGGCCCTGGGAGGAGCGTACAAGAACTTCATTGAGTACAAGAGGGCTGAATGGGAGGAGTACTTGGACTACCTTGAGAGCAAGCACTTGTCGAAGGACACCAAAAGGATCACTGAGTGGGAACTTGAAAGGTACTTCTTCATCTGACGAGGAAAATTATTATCTCCCTATCCCAAATTAATATTCGATGGATCTCGGGAAGCACTTCTTAAAGCAAGCAATTGAGACGTTTAAGGAGATAAGGGAAGAGGATGTTAGTGAGTATTCTCTCCTTTTGCTTCAGTCAAACGTCATAAAGAGCCTAGCCGATGCCTCCCTAATATTTTTCTCCAGGGAAGACGATAAAAAAGTTGAAAAAGCCTATTGCGAATTCTTGGATGTTTTAGAATTTTTAAGGGATAATGATCTCTTTTTAGGCGGTGGTCTTTTGCAATTGAATTTGCTCAGGGATCTGAATCCCCTTAGGGGATTTTCTCTAGATAGGAGATTCGGCAAGCCAAGGGAAATGCTGGTTTGGAGCAACAGGATAGTCAAGCCTCACTTGTTCTTGATGGCTAAATCCCCAAGGTACGAAGAGTTTAAGGATCCACTCTTTAATTTAGGTGCAGATATAAGCCCCCAGGACAGACTTTTCCCCTACCTTGTATCTTCCGTTAGGAGAATTCTCGAGAAGACGGGGGCACCGTGGAGGGTAGTTGGGGAGCTTATGAAGTGGGAGCTCTTCCTGGGCTACTTGAAAGATCCGCCTCAATGCATGGATGGCTACGTTAAGCTCATAGACTCCCTCCCAAGGATCCTTGAGGGGGCCTTCTTTTATTTCCTCTCTGACGACGTTGAAGTTTATGAGCTTGGCCCCAGATCTGGTCTTTTTATTGATGTTGAAAAGATGGTTTGTTTCTCAAAGAAGCTAAATAGGGGATTCATAGCTGGGAGGTGGTAGGTTGTTCGCCGTTTACCCCATAGGGTACATAAGGAAGGAAAATGGAGTGTTTATCGAGATCCTTCCCGAGTTCTTAGAGGCGGTGGATGGACTAAGTGAGGGAGACTGGATAAAGGTAATAGCTTGGCTCCATGAAAGCGATACTCCAGAGAAGAGGAAAGTTCTGAAAGTCCATCCGCGCGGCAATCCAAGAAATCCCTTAACTGGTGTCTTTGCCACTCGCTCTCCATTAAGACCGAATCCCTTTGCCTTGTATACCGTTAGGATAGAGAGGATTGAGGGAAATAAACTCTACATCTCCTGGGTTGATGCGTACGAGGGAACTCCTGTCCTCGACATAAGAATATTCGTTAAGAGGCTTGACTGTCCAAGTGAGATTGAGAGGAGGGAAGTGAATAAAGGTAGGGGAGTTCGGATTGGCGAGATCAACTTAATACCCAGGAAGTCCAATTATCTGGGTAAGCTTGAAGAAGTGTCTCCTGAGGAGTTCGAGGCCTTGACAGTTGAGATAGGCCCTAAAACTGCCGTTCTTTCTGCTGAAGAGCTGTGTACATTGATTAAAACCCTCAAAAAGATTTATGAAGAATTGCCCGTTGAGATTAGGGGCAAGCTGGGGTGTTTGGAGTGAAAATCCTAATGGTTGGCCACTACCCCCCGCACAGGGGAGGGGTTGCAAGGCACGTTAAGGAGTTGGTTGAATGCCTTAGGACTAGGCACGAGGTTCACGTTTTAACTTATGGAACGGTCAAAGTTAGGGAGGGTGGGGTTTACTCGATCAAAGTTCCCAACATCTTTGGCCTTAGGGGAATATCCTTTGTCTTGCTTGCTTCGAAGGTTATAAGGAGGTTACATGAGAAAAATAACTACGATGTAATCCACGCACATTATGTTGGAACCACAAGCTACTCCGCGATTCTCTCAGGCGTTAGGCCGGTGGTAATTACGGCCCACGGGAGCGACCTTGAGTTCATGTCCAAGCTTCCACTGGGCAGGTACTTCGTTAAGGAGTCCTTGATCAAGGCCGATAAGGTGATAGCCGTCAGCCACTACTTGGCCAAGAAGGCCTTAAGGCTGGGCGCGAGGGAGGTTAAGGTAATTCCTAACTGGACGACCCTCAGTGGAAGATCTGAGAGGAAGGCAATTGTCTTCCTGGGTAGGATTGCCAGGTATAAAGGTATCTATGACTTCATAAGGCTTGCCGAGCACTTCCCTGAAGAGGAGTTCCTCGTTGCCGGCGAGGGCCCCAGGATTAAGGCTCCAGAGAATGTAAAATTCTTGGGGTACGTTAGGGCTGAAGAGGTTTTAAGCAAGGCGAAAGTTCTTGTTCTCCCCTCAAGAAGGGAGGGATTTGGTCTCGTCATTCTTGAGGCAAATTCTTTTGGGGTTCCCGTCTTGGGGAGGGATATCGGCGGAATAAGGGAGCTAATAAGGCACGGCAAGAACGGTTACTTATTCAACACCCTGGAGGAGGCAGTTGAGTTTTTAAATAGGCTACTTGAGGGGAAGGAAGGAGCTAAAAGGGGTGCAATTGGAAAGAGAATTTCTACATTATATTCGCTTGAGAAGGCGTGTAGAGAGGTTGAGAAGGTTTACGGGGAGGTGGTGAGATGACTATCATCATAAACATGAGGGATAAAATCGACGAGAAGAAGCTCAGGGTAGCCGCTAAACTAATCAGAGAGGGAAAACTTGTTGCTTTTCCCACAGAGACCGTTTACGGATTGGGGGCAGACGCCCTAAACGAGACGGCCGTGAGAAGGATATTCGAGGCTAAAGGAAGGCCTGCTGATAATCCCCTGATAATCCATATCGCGGACTTTTCTCAAGTGCACGAGTTGGCGAGGGAGGTTCCTGAGGAAGCGGAGATGTTAGCTAAGAAATTCTGGCCCGGGCCCCTAACCATTGTCCTTCCTAGGAAAGATGTGGTTCCCAAAGTAACAACGGGAGGCCTCGATACCGTGGCCATAAGGATGCCTGCCCACGAGATAGCCCTGAAGCTTATAAAACTCAGTGGAAGGCCAATAGCCGCTCCTTCCGCTAACATAAGCGGTAGGCCTAGTCCAACGTCTGCCGAGCACGTTATAGATGACTTTTACGGAAAGATAGAGTGCATAATAGATGGCGGCGAGACGAAGATCGGCGTTGAGTCGACGGTCATAGATCTCACCGAATGGCCTCCCGTGCTCCTCAGGCCCGGAGGCTTACCGCTAGAGGAGATTGAGAAGGTCATTGGGGAGGTAAGGGTTCATCCGGCCGTTTACGGGAAGAAGGTAAACTTGGCAAAGGCCCCAGGGATGAAGTACAGGCACTACGCCCCCAGTGCTGAAGTAATCGTTGTTGAAGGGCCAAGAGAGAAGGTAGAAGAGAAGATAGGGGAGCTGGTAGAGGAATTCAGAAGGAGGGGTAAGAGGGTCGGGGTTATTGGCTCTGGAAGATATAACGCGGACGAGTTCTTCTTCTTGGGGAGCACGGTTGAAGACATCGCTAGGAATCTTTTCAAGGCTCTAAGGTACATGGATAAGGCGGGAGTTGATGTGGTCTTAGCTGAAGGGGTTGAAGAGAGGGGATTGGGGTTGGCAGTTATGAACAGGCTAAGAAAAGCCGCTGGTTATAAAGTTATAAAGGTTTGAGTGACTGACCTCTTCCCCGTCCTGAAGGGCGGGGCTTTCAAAAGAAAAAAGTAACACTAAAATCTTAAATCTCTCCATGATAAAATTCCTCATGGTGAGGGTATGAAAGAAGTCACTATCACTGTGAAGGTTCCCAAAGAACTTGAGGGGAAAATTAAAGAGGAGATTTTGAGGATGAAAGCTAAAGTCAACGTGCGAGAAGCTCTAAAAAGAGCTAGAGGCTCATTGAAAACTGGAAAAACCTGGCAAGAGTTGGAGGCCGAGGTTTATGATGAGCTTGTTCCTTGACAGCAATGTTATAATTGAGTTCGCTAAAGACAATCCCAAAGCTGTGAAACTTTTAGAAACTCTTTTCAATGGGGAATTTAGAGTTTTTATCAACAGCATAGTCTATAGTGAGGTTTTCTTCATATTCTTATAAGGCAAAAACAGGGAAAGGTTACTGGGAATTGAAAAAAAGATAAAGAAATTGTGAAAGCCACAACTAAAGAGTTCTTAGAGACCATATTAGCAACATGCAAATACTATGGAATCCAAGGTCTGGTTTCTCTTGATCCAGACTTTGAGGACGCATGTAAGTCTGAGGGAGTTCTTTTGATAAATTCAGTTGAAAAATTAAAGTCATTGGTGTAAACCATGGCTGAGTGAGGACAATGCGAAACCCACAATTGAAGGGCTCACCCCGGCAATACAAGAGGGGTATTGAAATCCTTGAAGATAAAAAAAGAACCCCTCCTAATTTCCCGAGTAAAGCGAGCAATTGTGAGAATAAACAAAGTTAGTGAGAAGGAAGCAGAGGAGGCTATAACTTTTCTCAAGTCTGTGTCATTTGGTGTTGAGGGGGTCTTGCAGAATATTGGACTACTTGAAGGATGGCGTCTCAATCAAGGATGAAGAAACTGGTGAGCTAAAACGACTGATGCTCATAGATTATGAAAATCCAGAAAATAACGAGTTTTTAGTTGCAAACCAAGTTAGTTATCCCTTTAAAACAAAAATCCCAGACATAGTTCTCTATATCAATGGGATTCCCATTGTGATAATAGAGTGCAGGCTGTCCGATGAACCGAGATTGTGGAGGTGTTTCTTTGGGAGCTCTTGCTAAGGATGGGAGGACAGGCTTTCAAAAGGAAAAATGTAACGTTGTTGGTTCAGGTATAGTCAGAAGGTGAACTGTTATATATAGCAAGTGCGCTAACTACTATTCGGTGGGATTCGTGGGGTTTAGGAAGTGAATCCTTGGTTTTGACCCG